>JAFYJP010000006.1 GCA_017538085.1 Bacteroidales bacterium
GGAAATCTGAGCAACATAGTCATTGAAGCCGAATATCCTGAAAACTTTGAGAACCATATTGATAACGGCACCGAACTCCGACTTTATCTGTTCCTGGGTACAGAAGATGTGAGCATCATCCTGTGTAAATCCACGAACTCTCGTAAGTCCGTGCAATTCACCACTCTGCTCATAACGATAAACTGTTCCAAATTCTGAAATTCTATAAGGAAGGTCTTTGTAAGAACGAGGTTTGGAAGCAAATATCTCGCAGTGATGAGGGCAGTTCATAGGTTTGAGGAAATATTCCTCGCCCTCTTCCGGAGTCGTTATCGGGCGGAATGAATCTGCACCGTATTTCTGATAGTGACCCGATGTCTTGTAAAGGTTGACATTACCGATATGAGGTGTCACAACTTCAACGTAACCGGCTTCTTTCTGGTATTTTCTCATCAGTTCCTGAAGTTTGGATCTGATTTCAGCACCTTTAGGAAGCCAAATAGGAAGTCCAAGGCCAACACGCGGAGAGAACATAAACAGTTCCATCTCCTTGCCTATCTTTCTATGGTCACGTTTCTTGGCTTCCTCAAGCATTTGCAAGTACTCGGTGAGGTCTTTTGCCTTCGGGAAAGTAATACCATAAACTCTCACGAGCTGTTTGCGTTTCTCGTCACCACGCCAATATGCGCCTGCTATGCTTAAAATCTTGAAAGCCTTTATCATCGAAGTGTCATGAATATGAGGTCCGCGGCACAAGTCCGTGAAACTTCCTGAATCATACATCGATATGGTGCCATCCTGAAGTTCATTGATAAGTTCAAGTTTATATTCATTACCCTTCTGGGTAAAATAGTCGAGGGCTTCCTGCTTGGAGACCTCACGACGGATGAACTGGACTTTAGAACGGGCTATTTCCATGAATTTGTCTTCAATTTTCTTGAAGTCATCCTCGGAAATCTTATAATCCATGAAATCTATATCATAGTAGAAACCGTTTTCAATAGCGGGACCAATTCCGAACTTCACTCCCGGATATAACTGGCCAATGGCAGAAGCCATGATATGTGATGAAGAATGCCACATGACATGCTTGCCTTCATCATCATTCCACGTAAGCAGCGTGACATTTGCATCATTCTTAATGGGATAATCAATACCCACAGTATTATCATCAACCTTTGCAGCAATAATATTACGTGCAAGCCCTTCACTTATGGAAAGTGCTATCTGATAAGGAGTTACGCCTTCATCGAACTGCTTTATGCCGCCATCAGGCAATGTAATGTTCACTTGTTTCATATTTGTTTATAACTATCTAATAATTAGCGTGCAAAGATAGTATTTTTTTTGATTACTATCTTAACAGCAAAAAAATTTTAATTATTATCTTTGCAATGGCATTAAAACCATCATTATCATGAACATGAACAAGACTTTAACCATACTGGCAATATTCCTCGGAATAGTTTTTTCATCATCAAGCTGTGACAACGGAGAGAGTGACAATCAAGTCACAATAGGCGGCACAGTGCATTTCATCACAGATGCGTATTATATTGATTACGAGCTTCATGAAGGAGACTATTATCAGATAGGACTTCTGTTGTACGGCATGACATCAACAGTGTCGAGCAGTCTCGTAAGCTTCCAGATGTACTCTGATGTTGCACATGACATAGGTGACGGCAGTTACACATATTCGAAACGCAACAAGAAATTTTCATTCAACAGCGGCAGCTGGAATGTAAACGGAGGAACGCCCGTTGTAATCAACAAAGGTACAATTGACGTACTTCACCTTGAAAAGGGCAGGTATCTCTTCACCCTAAGCTGCGAGGATGAAAACGGATATCCAGTCACCGGAAAATACGAAGGGGAAATGTTCGAACAAACACTGAAATCAGAAATTGAACAGTGAATCCACGAACTGCTCCTTGTCGAATATCTGAAGGTCATCTATTTTCTCACCAACACCGATATACTTGACAGGAATATTAAACTCGTTGGATATTCCAAGCACCACTCCACCCTTTGCTGTACCGTCCAACTTAGTGACCGCCAAAGCATTGACATCGGTGGCTTCGGTAAACTGCTTGGTCTGTTCAATTGCATTTTGACCGGTAGATGCATCTATGACTAAAAGTATTTCCTGAGGTGCGGAAGGAACAATTTTCTGCATCACCTTCTTTATTTTGGTAAGCTCGTTCATGAGATTCACCTTGTTGTGAAGACGTCCAGCGGTGTCAATGATTACCACATCGGAATGGTTAGCCTTTGCGGATGCAATAGTGTCGTAAGCTACGGCAGCGGGATCGGAACCCATTGACTGCGCAACAATATCTACTCCGGCTCTGTCAGACCATATTTTCAACTGGTCAATGGCGGCGGCACGGAATGTATCGGCAGCACCAAGCATTACCTTGTAACCTTGTTTTTTGAACATGTTGGCAAGTTTGCCTATTGTAGTGGTCTTCCCCACTCCATTTACACCGACTACCATAATAACATACGGATCGCCATTTTCAGGAGCCTCAAAATATCCGGAATCACTACCCTTGTTTTCCGCAAGCATCGACGCAACCTCTTCTTTAAGTATTCTGTTTAGCTCGCTGGTATTCATATATTTATCAGTAGCAACTCTTTTCTCTATTCGCTCAATAATCTGAATTGTGGTATTCGGACCGACATCGGAAAGGATTAGTGCCTCTTCAAGTTTGTCAAGGACATCATCGTCAACTTTTGACTTGCCGGCTATAGCACGTGCGAGACGTCCGAAGACTCCTTCTTTTGTCTTCTTCAAACTCTTTTCAAGCCCCTTCTTTTCTTCTTCGGCCTGCCGTCTCTCCTCTTCAGCCAGACGTTTCTCCTCTTCAGCTTCAGCCAAACGCCTTTCTTCCTCAGCTTGTCGTCTCTGCTCTTCGACACGTCTTTTCTCATCCTCAGCACGTCTCTTCTCTTCTTCGGCTTGTCTTATTGCAGCATCAGACTGCGGTTTCTCATCCGCAGCATGATTCCCTTCGGTATCTGATTGAGGTACCTGCACGGTTCCTTTTTCAGGCTGTTGCTCTTCCACCTCCTGACTCGCTTCACTGGCTTCCTGGCTTATTTCAGCGGTTTCCCGTCTGATTTCTTCCTGTATGTTATCAGCCTCTTCGGCTTCTTTCTTTTTCTTCTTTTTAAAAAATGAAAACAGTCCCATAACTTTATTAATTGATTAATCGGCAAAGATAAGACAAAAATTCCGAATTAAGAATTATGATTTCAGATTTGAGAATTATTTTTTGCTACTTTTGCAAAATCAAAAAAGTAATCATCTCCTACTCTTATGAAAATAGCAATAATCACTTTGGGATGTTCAAAGAATACCGTTGATTCCGAGAAACTTGCAGGAATTCTCAAAAACAAGGGAATTGAGATTTCTTTTGAAAATGTTGAAAGATGCGATGCAGCCATCATCAACACTTGTGGTTTCATTCTTGATTCTCAGGAAGAATCCATCGACACTATTCTCGAATGTGTCAGGATGAAAGCCGATGGACGTAGGAAGTTGAAGAAAGTTTTCGTCTTCGGATGTCTTGTAGCGAGAAACCGCATGGAGCTCAAACAATCAATACCCGAAGTTGACGGCTGGTACGGCATCAACGACATGGAGGCTGTAGCCCACGATATGCTTAAAGATTGTGGTATAAGAGAAAATGGCAGGAAAAATGCTACAATGAATGATGCATGTAATGCTGTAAGGGCAAGTTTGAAACCTGTCCCTACAATCAGTCGTGAAATCTCCACCCCAAAGCATTATGCATATCTGAAGATTTCGGAAGGATGCAACAAGTTTTGTTCTTTCTGTGCTATTCCTCTCATACGAGGCAAGCATATTTCCCGTCCAAAGGAGGAAATCATCAGAGAAGCGGAATTTCTTCACAGTCAAGGTGTTAAGGAGGTGATACTCATCGCTCAGGATTTGACTTTCTATGGTTCCGACAACTATCATTCTCTCGAGTTATGCGACCTTGTCAGGAAGATTTCTGCGATAGGCTTCGATTGGATAAGGCTGCATTATGCCCATCCGAATGAAATAAACGATGACGTGCTCAAACTTTATAATGAGCTGCCAAATCTGTGCAAATATCTCGACATACCGTTACAACATATCAGCACCCCAATTCTGAAGTCGATGAAACGTAACATCGACCGTGAAGGGACAATAGCCTTGATAAAGCACATCAGAGAAGTTGTTCCGGATATTGCCATCCGAACTGCATTCATTGTAGGCTACCCCGGAGAAACAGAGGAGCAGTATCGGGAATTGGTTGATTTTGTTAAAGACATGAAATTCGAGCGACTCGGCGTGTTCACATTTTCTCCAGAAGAAGACACCGTTGCCAATGAACTTGAGGACGATGTCCCGGAAGATGTCAAGCAGCAACGCAGAGAAGATTTATTGGCAATCCAGCAGGACATTTCGCTAAAAAACAACGAGAAGTTTGTCAACAAAACAATGAGGGTGTTAATCGATTACAAAGAGGACGAATATTTCATAGGCCGCACCGAATACGATTCGCCAGAAGTTGACAACGAAGTTGTCATAACCTCCGACAAACCACTAAAAATAGGTGAATTCTACAATGTGGAGATAACCAGTGCGGATTGTTTTGATTTAAATGGCAAGTTTTGACAACGCCATACTATTGTCGGGTTAAAAGCCTTTCATCTCTTGATTTCAACAAACCTTTCATTCTCACCTACGAGCTCGATGTTCTTGGTATTGAAATCATAATGCAACGACATATCCTTTGGATATGTAACAACCTCAGGATAAACATGTTCCACATAACCGTTAAGGATATGGTCATACAAGTAATTAGCATATTTCTTAGCGACAATCTTCAAAAAAACGTCAATGTGCTCTACAGTAAGTTCATCGTTCTCACTGTAATAAATTAACTCTCCATAACGATCTTTCACAAACCAACCGTCATGATAATCGGTTATTCTGTCAGTAGCATAAAGAAGTGACATCGTATCGCCGTATGGGCAATAGCAGTCAACCCAGATGTTGGAAGCAAATGCATTGATATAAGTATCCTTATTATATATCAAGGTATCATTACCATCCATGCGGTTTTTCTTAATTTCACTGTATGTGTCATGGACCACATCGTAATATTCATCAAATTCGAGCTGATGAATCTCAACCATAAACCGTTTTCCTTCCCGACATTTGTTGTATTCATCGAGATGTTCGATAGTATAAACGTCAAGGTTGGTTTTGCCAAGTTCTCCAATCAGATTATCGACAAAGATACGGTTTATCAGCGTGTCATTATATTGGCTTAGGAACTGACTCTTGGATTTAAGAAGCGCTTCTCTGTCCTTATAACTCATATCATCAAGACCTTTCAAATCATCGTATGATTTGTGATTAGTGTATATAATATTATCGGGACGAAGCACGAGCACAGCCAACGAGTCATTCTGACTGCTGAATTTCCTCGCAACCTTTATATATTCTGATGTTGAACAAGATGCAAAAAGCAAAGTTATTGAAATGAGTAAAAATAGTTTTTTCATAGCACTGAATATTTTCTGCAAAAATAATCTTTTTATTCAAACATCTAATAAGTCCGACTTTCGAATTTCAGACCATTTTTTGCCAGAAAATCGATTTTTTCATCATCGGAAAGCGTTGCATCCACCCAAATAATTTCAAAACCTTTTTTTTCCATTCTGCGGAACCATGTCATCTGTCTTTTTGAAAACTGGTGGATAGCAATATTCAATCTGTCGAACATAGTATCGTATGAAATCTCTCCGAGCACATACATGGTGATAAACTTATATTCGAGACCGTAGCGTTTAAGTCGCTCGGAATCCACCCCACTGTCGAGAAGTTTCTGAACTTCTCCAATCATGTCTTCATCTTCAAGTCTGGCTCTAAGTCTTTTAGTGATTTTTTGGCGGACAAATTCACGTTCGGCGCACAAACCAATTATTGCTTCCGGAACAACTCGTTTATCCTCATTCTCATCATGTTCTTCAAAGAAAGTCTCGATTTCAATAGCCCTGAGCATCCTCTCACGTGTATCCAAATCAGTATGATTATGGAGTTTTTTATTGGTTTTCCCTTTGATTTCCAACAACATATCAGCAAGTTCAGCATCAGACCTGTCTGCAAGCTTATTTCTTAAAACTATGTTCTTAGGAACCTCATCAAGCCGATAATCCGCCAACACAGCCTCAATGTACATTCCAGACCCACCACATAATATCACCTCCTTACCACGTTCGGTAATATCCTTATAAGCCGCTGTAAAATCACGTTTGAACTCAAATATATTGTATTCATATCCTGGGTCAACAATGTCTATCAAATGACATGGTATCGTATGATTGCCAACTATATAATCGCAATAGTCCTTCCCAGTTCCGATTGTCATTCCACGATATACCTGACGTGAATCGGCACTAATTATTTCCGCATTGATTTTGTTAGCCAGATAAGATGCAAAATGTGTTTTGCCTGTGGCAGTCGGTCCTAATATTACATACATGTTAAGTGTGAAAGTGTTAGAGTGTTAGAGTGTTAGCTTATGTTATTGTACCATCATGACTTTTACGGAGTTCATTCTCAATCTCATACAAACGGTCACGCTCAGCCTGTGAGACTTCGACAGAAAACGCCTCAACAGACTGTTGCCTATACCTTAAATATTGAAGTATTCGCAAGGCATCCACTTTTACCACACAAGCATGAATGAACGCCTTTTCAGTTGTATAATTTTTTCTCAGAGGGTCCCATAAGTTTTCAGTCTTAAAGACATTCTTTAAAAACTGCGTCATAGGCATTTCAATATCAGCATGATACAAACAGCTGAACGAATCGAAAGTCTGTTTCACCTCATCAAAAATAAGAGGATTATAAAAAGGATATGATGACCAGTCGCCGTTTAAACCTTTTATCAGAGCAGGACCCGTTCCGAAAGCCACACGGTCGGAACAGCGTCCCATCGGATAGACAGGGGAATCATTCCATAAAAGCAGTTCACCGCTTTTTCTGAATTTCTGAAGAAGATAGAAATCCTCTCCCGACTGACGCGGAGTTATGCCCCTGACCTTGCGATAAGATTTAACAGGAAAAGCCATTGCCGAACCGAGTGCAGTAAAAGCATACGGATTATTTATTCTAAGCATGTTAACCATATAATGGCGCATATACAGCTCATAACGAAGAATCCCTAAATCCTGCCTTTCATCACCGGTCAAAGGATGGTAATATGGAACACATAAAGCCATTACATTTTTATGGCAACTGAAATTTTCCATCACCGATGAAACATAGTCATTACCAAAACGAGTATCTGCATCCATGCTGATTATCAAATCATTATCATCTGCAACTCCAGCTATCTTGTCAAACAAAACCTTTCGGGCCCATCCAACACCGGAGTTCTTCAAAGGAAATGCCCTACCTCGCGACGATTTGTCTATAACAATAAAATTTTCATCTTTATTTTTATTGAGATATTCGAGTGTTTTACGATTGTCTTCAATATCGGCAGCGCGGGAAACATCTTCATGCCACTCCTCCGGATTATTCACACAAAACCAGCATTTTATATCGTTATAATCCTGATTTCCAATATCTGAAAGCAAGTGTGGGATATTTGAAAACTCACGCAGGATGGGAATAGCGATATGGACTGTCATTTATTGGTTATGCCTTTGTTTTGTTCAACGACTGATTCAGTTTGCAAAGTTAGCAAAAAATAATCTGATTTTTAATTTCTGATTTCATAATTCTGAATTAAAGAACTATCTTTGCAAGTTTTGAAAAAATAAAAAATTCATATATGAAAAGACTAATATCCATTGCTTTAATAGCATTAATGACAACTATTCCCGTCTTAGCCAATGACGGAATGTGGCTTCCGATTCTTCTTCAGTATCTCAATGAAAAGGAGATGCAGGAGATGGGAATGAAAATCACTGCTGAGGACATTTATTCTATAAACCATGCGTCGATGAAAGATGCGGTAATGCTTTTCGGTGGTGGATGCACCTGCGAGGTGGTCTCAAACAAGGGGCTTCTGCTTACGAATTATCACTGCGGCTACGGAAGCATCCAGCGCCACAGTGCCATTGACCATGACTACCTTACTGACGGTTTTTGGGCAAAAGACATCACTGAAGAGCTGCCATGTCCGGGACTTACCACAAACTTAATGGTTGAAATGCGGGATGTCACCGAGCGGATAAACAATGCGGTCAACGATAAAATGACGCAAGCCGAAAGAGAAAAAGCCATTGAGGCCGAATCTCAGAAAATCATTAAGGAAGCCACCGCAGGCACCCATTATCAAGGGTCTGTGGAATCATATTACAAAGGCAACCAGTTCTTTTTGATAATATACGAAGAATTCAAGGATGTACGTCTCGTCGGCGCTCCCCCTTCAAATATTGGAAAATTCGGCGGTGACACCGACAACTGGATGTGGCCACGCCATACAGGTGACTTTTCAATATTCAGAATCTATGTTGACAAGGACAACAAACCTGCCGAATATTCTCCTGACAACAAGCCATACCAGCCCAAATACTATTTTAACATCAGTTTGGAAGGTGTAAACGAAGGTGATTTCACGATGGTCTTCGGCTATCCTGCAAGAACTAACGAATACGAGCATTCGGGCTATGTTTATAACACTGTTGAAGTCGAGAATCCAATAGTTATCAACATCAGAGACAAGAAACTTGCCGTGATGAAAGCATATTCGGAACAATCACCGCAAATACGCATCCAATATGCCAACAAGATAGCCAGCCTTGCCAACGGATGGAAAAAAATGATTGGCCAGTCGCTTGGCATACAGAATGTTGACGGCATCCAAATGAAAAAAGACTACGAAAAAGCCTTCCAGCAATGGGCTGACAATTCTCATAAAGAATATTCAACGATTGTCCCATCATTGGAAAAATATTACAATGATATTCGCCCTTACAGAAAGACCCAAAGGTATATTTCAGAAGCTGGTATAGGCACTGAAATAATATCATTCTCAGGCAATTACACAAAACTAATCACTGCTTCAAAAACTGACAAGCCTGACAATGAAAAAATATCCAAAATCGTTGAGACGCTTAGAAATCAGGCTAAAACCTTCTATAAAGACTACAACAAGGACATTGACAGAGAAATATGCCCACAGATGCTCGAAATCTTTTACAGCAATGTTGACATGAAATTCATGCCATCATTCTTCACCACAATAAGGGACAAATACAAAGGTGATTTCGAAGCATACGCAGACTATATCTTCAAAAACTCATTGCTTAGTGACAGCACAAAGTTATATGCATTTCTCGACAACTACAGTGCAAAGAAATACAAAACCCTCGAGAAAGACCCGTGCTACGTTATTTTCACCGAAATGATAGACACATATAATGGTATCAGGCCACAGATAAGTGAATATCAGAATAATATCGACAGCGTAATGCACTATTACATGAAAGCACAGATGGAGTTTGAAGAAGACAGGAGATTTTATCCTGATGCCAATTTCACTTTGCGTGTCAGTTACGGAAAAGTCGAAGGCTTCAAACCAATGGATGCAGTAAGATACGATTATTTCACCACTCTTGACGGCATTATTGAAAAGGAAGACCCGAACATTTACGACTATGTGGTCGAGGACAAGCTGAAAGAATTATGGCGCAACAAAGATTACGGTCGTTACGCCGACAAAGACGGGACTATGCACACCTGTTTTCTGGCATCCAATCACACCACTGGCGGCAATTCAGGTTCACCTGTAATCAATGCCAAAGGTGAACTTATCGGCCTCAATTTTGACCGCAATTGGCAGGGCACTATGAGCGACATCATATACGACCCTAACGTATGCCGCAACATAATTGTCGATATACGCTATGTTCTGTTCATTATAGACAAATTTGCCGGTGCAAGTCATCTTGTCAAGGAAATGAAAATAGCCAACTCTCAACTTTATAACTAAAAAAATAATAATATGAAATCATTACAAAAAGCAATCATGATTATAGCAATTGGTTCTATTACAGTAAGTTGCAATAACAATAAGAAAATCGAACAGCCTACGCCTGACAACAGTTTCAAATGGCAGGTTGACCAGTTCGACGACATTCGCATAATGCGTTATCAGGTTCCTGACTGGGACAGCCTTTCACTCAATCAGAAACAATTCGTTTATTATCTTTGTGAGGCCGCTTACTGGGGAAGGGACATAACCACCGACCAATATTACAAGAACAACCTTACCATACGCCGCACTCTCGAAGGGATTTACACTTCATACGAAGGCGACAAGAACGATGCACAATGGACAGCATTTGAGAAATATCTCAAAAAAATATGGTTTGCCAACGGCATCCACCATCACTATTCAAACGACAAATTCACTCCTGAATTTACCGAAGAATACTTCAGAATGCTCATTGACAACAGCAAGAACTCGTTGGTTGCTCAGATTGGCGACAAAGAGACATTCATCGACAACTTATGCACAATCATATTTAATCCTGAAGTTGCAGCTTCAAGAAACAATTCCTCGGCCAAAGACATGGTTGCAGAATCTGCAGTCAATTTTTACGACAATGTAACTGCGAAGGAAGTCAATAATTTCTATAACAGAATGGCAGTCCCCGATCCGGAGCATCCAATATCCAAGGGGCTCAATTCAAAATTAGTCAAGGAAAACGGCAAAATATTTGAAAAGACTTACAAACTCGACGGCTTATACGGCAATTACATAGCAAAAATAATTGAGAACCTTGAAAAGGCGAAACAGTTTGCAGAAAATGATATGCAGAAACACGAGATTGACCTGCTTATAGACTATTACAGAACCGGTGATTTGACCACATGGGATGAATACAATATCGTATGGTCACAGAACACTGAGCCAACTGTAGATTACGTCAACGGTTTCATAGAAGATTATGACGACCCATTAGGACGCAAGGCAACATGGGAATCCATCGTCAATTTCAAGGATTTCGAGGAGACCAAGGTAACGGAACTTATAAGTGCAAATGCACAATGGTTCGAGGACAACAATCCTGTTGATCCGCGTTTCAAGAAAAAAGAAGTCAAAGGCGTAAGTGCCAAGGCAATAAACTGCGTTGCTCTCGGCGGTGCCACCTACCCTTCTCCTCCTATCGGAATCAATCTGCCTAATGCCGACTGGATAAGAAAGGATTACGGTTCGAAGTCAGTGACTATCACCAACCTGACATACGCATACGACCAAGCGGCACAGCAAGTCGGAGGCACACTTCAGGAATTTGCCGCAGATACGGACGAAATCGAAAGAAGTAAAAAGTACGGTTTTCTCACCGACAACCTTCACACCGACCTTCACGAATGTCTCGGCCACGGCAGCGGACAGCTTCTTCCTGGAGTCAGCCCCACATCACTGCTTGAAAATCAGTCAACACTGGAAGAGGCAAGAGCTGATCTTTTCGCACTTTACTACCTCGCCGACCCAAAACTTCTCGAGCTGGGACTCGTACCTGACATGGAGGCCTATAAAGCTGAGTATGACGCATATATACGCAACGGCTTAATCTCGCAGCTGACAAGAATCCAGCCGGGTAAAAACATTGAGGAAGCTCACATGAGAAACCGCGCCCTCATCTCTAACTGGATTTATGAGCACGGACTCAACGACAACGTTATTTCAAAATATCAGAAAGATGGCAAGACATACGTCAAAATTAACGACTATGAGAAAATGCGCCAGCTTATCGGACAACTCCTCGCTGAAGTCCAGAGAATCAAATCGGAAGGCGACTATAAGGCCGGTGCGGAATTGGTCAACAAATATGCCGTCAAGGTCGATCCTGTCCTCCATAAAGAGATTCTTGAAAGATACGAAAAACTTCATCTGGCTCCATACGGAGGATTTATCAATCCACAATTAACTCCCGAATACGACAAGGACAACAATGTCATTAACATAAAAATCAGCTATCCGGAAAATTATATTGAACAGATGCTGATGATGAGCAAAAACTATTCCCTGTTATGAAAGTAATTGTCACAGTTACAAACGACCTTGTCACTGATCAACGCGTTGCACGTACCTGTGATGTACTTTCCAGCATGAACGCCGATATTCTGCTTGTCGGAAGGAAACTGAAGAACAGCCTCCCTATCAAACGTGATTATCCCACAAGAAGGCTGAAACTTCTCTTCAACAAGGAATTCGCATTCTATGCCGAATACAATATTCGTCTGTTTTTCTTTCTGCTATTCCATAAATTCGATGTGCTTTTCGCCAACGACCTGGATGTGCTAATGCCTAACGTTATGGTTGCAAAACTGAAACACAAGCCTATAGTCTATGACAGCCACGAATATTTTACCGGAATGCCTGAACTTGTCGGCCGCGATTCCGTTAAAAAATTTTGGAAGAGAATTGAAGACAAATACATTCCCAAAGTTGATTCCATGATTACCGTAAATCAGTCGATTGCCGACACATATCATAAAGAATACGGCATTGATGTTCAGGTAATCAGAAACGTACCTTTGAGTTATGAATCTAATCCTGACATCCAATGTGAAGAAGTTATTAAAGAAATTGGCAGCAAATATATCATATACCAGGGAGCCGTAAACTTGCAACGCGGTCTTGAGGAAACAATCGCTGCTATGGAATTTGTCGAAGGATACAAATTCGTAATTGCAGGCGATGGAGACATTCTTAATGCTCTTAAAACGTTGGTTGCCTCGCTGCCATGGAGAAACAAGATAGTTTTTCTCGGACGAATTTCACCTGCCAATCTGAGAAAGTACACGATGTGTGCCAGCCTCGGGCTCAGTCCGGAACTTGACTGCTGTACAAATTATCATTTCGCACTACCCAACAAATTCTTCGACTACATAAATGCCAACATCCCGGTTCTGGTTTCAGATTTAGTGGAAATGGTTAACATTGTAAAACAATATGATATCGGCGAAATCATAAAATCACATGATGCAAAGGAATTGGGAAGTCAAATCAACTCCATGCTTGCCAATAAAGAACGGCTCGCCGCATACAAGGAAAACACTAAAATAGCCGCCGGACAATTATGCTGGGAAAAGGAATCTCTGAAACTTAAAGAAATTTTATCTGAATATGTAAGTTGTAAAACCGACGACGTATCTGAAGAACCGCCCGAAAACCGCAGAATTATGTCAAATCAAAACAATTAGTTAATAATCAAAATAATACATATAATATTATGAGCATAAATTTCAAGAAAAAAGAAAGACCATTTTCAAAGAACTGGATTAAATCATATTGTCTTATCATACTTGGCTGCATGTTATTTGCAGTAGGAGACGTGATGTTTGTCAACCCATACCGTCTTGCCCCTGGCGGGACATACGGCCTTGCCAATGTCTTCAATACGCTATGGCCGTGGCGAATCAGTTACTATGCTCTCTGCATGGACATACCCCTTCTCATCATCGGCACATGGGTCTTAGGTCCGCGGTTCGGTGCAAAGACCGTTTTTTCCACCATTTTGATTTCAGTCTTCGTCTGGATACTTGAAAGCACATGGGAATATAATCCGGTCATCCACGACGGACTCATCGAGAATCCTGCTCCAGGAGAGCTTGGTTTTGTACCCGACTATTTTCTCAACACATTGGTGGCTGGATTGATATATGGTTTGGCTATAGGACTTATTTTCCGTGCAGGTGCAACATCAGGCGGCAGCGACATCATAGCTATGCTCCTCAACAAAGGGGTCAAAACATCCTTGGGAACCCTTGTACTGATAGTCGATTCAACGATATCACTAACAACATTTATAGCATTCAAACAGGCAAGACTTCCAATTTATTCAATTCTTCTGATTGCTATTGAAAGTAAAATCATTGATATTGTGGTAGATGGAATCAAAAGTTACAAGACTGTATTTATCATTTCCGACCACATAGAGGAAATCCGGCAGTTTATTATTGTTGATCTCGAGCGCGGCGGAACCTGCTTCAAAGGAAAAGGGCTTTATAAAGGCAACGAAAGAGAAATGATTTACACCACCATCACGAGAAATGAATTCGTGAAGCTGAGAAGCAAAATCTACGATATAGACCCAAATGCCTTCATCAATGTCACAAACAGTTCTGAAACCATTGGGGAAGGATTCAAAGCCTTAGAGAAAGACTGACAAATAGACAAACAGAATATATACTCGACTAAATGAAAAATCACCCCAGCAAATTTATATAATTTTGCTGTTTAATTCAAAACAAGTGATTTTTTATGAAACTGACAATTATTACTGCAATTTATTTGCTATGCCCAATCTTAATTGCATCACTTTTTGTAAGGTATAAATTCATTCAAAAGGTAGGCACTGTCATAATTGCATACGCTATAGGTATCATCATGGCTCTCACGGGCTTCATAAAGTTTGAAGACCCCGTTCAAACACAGACACTCAGCACAATACAGACATGGATAATGAACCTTTCAGTTCCTCTTGCCATCCCGCTGATGCTCTTCAGCTGTGATTTCAAATTGTGGACGAAGTCACTCCCAAAGACGTTTTTAGCCCTCATCGGAGGTGTCAGTGCTGTAGTCGTAGCCATCATCTCAGCATTTTTCATATTCCGCAATCAAGGCATTGAAAACCTGAACAACGTTGCCGGAATGATGACTGGCATCTACACTGGAGGGACACTCAACTTCTATGCTTTGGGTTCAGCTCTCAAGGTAGAGCCCACCATTATCACCTTCGTATATACCTTTGAAATGCTCGTCACATTCCCGCTGATAATGTTCATTGTCGGCGGCGGATACAAATTCTTCCGCAAACTTATGCCTTTCAAGGATGAATCCACAACCGCCAATGAAACAGAAGTCAGACTCCACGATATAGAGGATTATGGCAATATGCTTAGACGCAGAACCCTCCCTAAAACATTGCTGGGATTACTTATCTCCATCGTATTCCTTGCCATAGGTGCCGGACTTTCATTCTTAATCACCGGCAAATTACATGAAATGATAATTATCCTCACAATAACAACTCTCGCAATTATAGCATCATTCTTCAAACCAATCCGAGAACTTCCGAAAACATTCGAACTCGGAATGATTTTCATATTGATGTTCAGCATTGTTGTTGCCTCACAATTTGACATTTCCGTCGTCAACTACAAAGCTTTGCCTCTGCTATTCTTCGTTCTATACATAATGCTGATTGCTGTCACACTACACATCCTATTCTGCAAAATAGCAAAGGTAAATGGTGACCTGTTCACTGTTTCAATAACCGGACTGCTTTGTTCGCCACCATTCATTCCACCTGTAGTCAGTGCCATCGGTAACAAAAAGGTTCTCATTAGCGGAATCGTTGTCGGACTTGTGGGATATGCTATCGGCACTTATCTCGGAATTGGAATAGCATCATTATTGAGTTTATTTTAACAAATTACATTTAAATTAATTATGAAAAAAAATCCACTCATTATATCATTAGCGTTATTTATCTGTGTAACATCATTGAATGCACAGGACAAGAAAGTTAAAACAGGCTGGAATTTCGGTGCCCTGCCATGTATCAGCTATGATGCCGACCTTGGGTTCCAATACGGCGCCTTGGCCAACATATATTATTACGGTGATGGCTCGATTTATCCGGAATACCTGCATTCCCTCTATGTAGAAGCATCAACGACCACACGTAGAAACACCGTATTGCGCATATCATACGACTCCAAATATCTGATACCGAATCACGGTGTAGCAATAGATGTAACATATATGCCTGACCCTGCCTGCTCCTTCTATGGATTTGACGGCTATAATTCTGTTGTCCATAAGGACTGGGTTACTACTGGTGACGCTGATTACCAGTCAAGAGTGTTCTACAACTACAAACGCTCTCTTTTCCGCGCAGTCGCTGACATTGACGGTCAAATCTACGGCAACTGGAAATGGAATCTAGGTACAGGCGTATTCAAATACACGTGCGATACCATTAACACCCCATATTTCAACAAGAAAAGGGATGTCACAGACGAAAAATATCTTCCATACGTCAGCGGCGGCCTTTATCAGCGTTACATTGACTGGGGCATAATTAACCCAAAAGAGCAATATGGCGGCTGGCATCCATACATCCACGCCGGTATCACATACGACAGCCGTGATTTCAGAGGCAATCCTTCGAAGGGCATTTATACAGATGCATTTATCACCTACAATGCAGCCTTCGGCAATCAGAAAGAGTACAACAATATTATGTTGAACTTCGATTTCCGTCAATACATCACAATCATACGCAACAGGCTCACTTTTGCATATCGTCTCAGCACACAGAACCTGTTGTGGGGCGAATCACCCGCATATACACAGTCAGTGCAGAACTGTCTGATATACAAACGCGCCATGTATGACGTGGTCGGGGGCAGCAATTCTGTCCGTGGTCTGTTACGCAACCGCGTAGTGGGTGAAGGCTTTGCCTTTGCAAACCTGGAATTTCGTGCAAGACTTGTCAATTTTGACATCGGGAAGCAACATTTCTACATCGGGCTCAATCCTTTCTTCGACCTTGGTATGGTAACACAGCCATATAAATTCGATGAAACTGAAATAACAAATGCCATAGCCGCAAACAATATAGCCAAAGGTCTTGACGACAAGGTTGAAGACTACTTCGATTTCACAGCAAATCCTTACAGTCTTCACATGTCAGCCGGCTGTGGAATGAAGATTGCCATGAACGAAAATTTCGTTCTCTCAGTTGACTGGGCGACACCGCTCGACAAACGTGACAACTACAAGGTTTCGAATCTGTACATAAAAGTCGGATACCTGTTCTAAAAAACCACAGTAGATAATTAATCAACAGGCCTTTAGGGTCATCGGAACGGCCACGACATGCTGACGATACTTTACATATATCATAGCTGTTTCGCTATGGTTAATGATAGAACTATAATTGTTTTCGACTATTGGCAAGACGATGCAGCACAATCGCTGCACAAACTATTGGAAAATTCCGACAAGCAGGTTTATTTCATTGCATCTCACTTTCATGGAGACCATTACAATCCGGATATACTAAGTTGGCCTCTGAAAAAAGCCCCCAAATATCTGCTGAGTTATGACATCATTAAAAAGAAACACGTACCTGCCGAAAAAGCCGACTTTGTCATGAGACCTGGGTTGGTGTATGAAGATGAAAATTTTAAGTTACGTGCATTCCGCTCCACTGACATAGGCGTTTCGATGGGGATAACTCTTCCCGACGGGACAGTGCTGTTTCATGCGGGTGACCTCAACAACTGGTATTTTACAGATGAAAAACAGAATGCCGACAAACTGAAAGTCACCCTGCGTCAAATGGAAGGACTGTATCTCTCAGTGGTCAGGGAAATCTCAAAAACATATCCGCGAATTAATCATCTAATGTTTCCCATCGACCCACGAATAGGAAAGGAATCTATTCGCGGTGCCCGACAATGGCTACGTGCAATCCCCACCGACAACTTCTACCCTATGCATTATTGGGAACAATA
>JAFYJP010000104.1 GCA_017538085.1 Bacteroidales bacterium
AAAAACACAACTCCGCCACATATCCTCGTCATGACCGCAACACCTATTCCACGTACCCTCGCAATGACACTCTACGGCGACCTTGACTACTCCGTCATAGATGAACTCCCACCTGGAAGAAAGCCCGTCAAAACGATATATCTTCCTGAATCAAAACGACTTAGCCTCATCTTTTTCCTAAAGGACCAGATAGCACAGGGAAGACAGGTCTATATGGTCTTTCCACTTATCAACGAATCAAAAAAACTCGAACTCAAAGATCTGATGGACGGATACGACAGAGTTGCAAGGGAATTCCCGATACCGCAATATCAGATATCCATCGTTCACGGGCAGCAAAAACAGAACGTGCAGGACATCGAAATGAAAAGGTTCATCGACAACGTGACACAAATAATGGTGGCAACGACAGTCATTGAAGTCGGAGTTGACGTTCCGAACGCAACCGTCATGGTCATTGAAAACGCCGAAAGATTCGGACTGTCGCAACTGCACCAGCTGAGAGGCAGAATAGGACGCGGAAGCAACCAGTCGTACTGCATCCTCATGACAGGCGAAAAGGTAAGCAATGAAGCCAAAAGCCGTATCAATACCATGGTCAACTCCAATGACGGGTTCGTCATAGCGGAATCAGACCTCAAACTTCGCGGTCCGGGTGACATATACGGCACACGCCAAAGTGGCTTGCTCGACCTCAAACTCGCCGACCTGTCACAAGATGAAGCAATAGTTAAAGTATCACGCGACGATGCCTTCGAACTGCTTAATGAAGACCCGAAGCTTGAAAAACCTGAAAACAAACCTACAGCATTGTTTCTTTCAAACATGAAAAACAGCAAAAACCTGTGGGGAAAAATATCATAATTACCTATAAATCAACATATCATGCAAAACCGATTCTTTATTCTCGATGCAATGGCTCTTATCTACAGAGCATATTTTGCAATGATCCGCAGCCAACGAATCACCTCAAACGGTGTAAACACTTCGGCAACATTCGGTTTTATAAATTTCCTGTACGACATACTGCAAAAAGAGAAACCAACTCACATAGCTGTCTGCATCGATTCGATGACGCCGACTTTCCGCCATGAGGAATATGAAGAATACAAGGCTAACCGCGAAAAAATGCCTGAAGAGATAGCTTCCAATCTTCCTTATATCCGCGAAATCATCAGCGCTTTCAACATTCAGCTCATAGAACGTCCCGGTTTTGAAGCCGATGACTTGATAGGCACCCTCGCCACAAAAGCAAGTCAACTTGATGATTTCGAAATATTCATTGTCACACCGGATAAAGACCTCAGCCAAGTTGTCAACGACAAGGTAAAACTTTTCAAACCGGCTCACGGCAAAACCCCACAGGAAATCCTCGATGTGGCAGCCGTTTGTGAAAAATACAATGTGTCAGACCCAAAACAGGTAATCGACTACCTCGGACTTGTAGGCGATTCCTCCGACAACATACCCGGTGTTTCAGGAGTAGGTCCAGTCGCAGCCAAGAAACTTATCGGCGAATTCGGCACAATCGAAAACATCATCGCCAATGTTGACAAAATCAAAAACAACAGCCTCAAGAATAAAATTATGGCAAATATCGATAATGCCATTCTTTCAAAACATCTTGCAACTATCGTCACTGATGTTGATTGCGACAAGGATATTAGCAGTTTTGCTGTCCAGCAGCCTGATGCAGAGGCAGTTATAAATATCTGTGAAAAGCTCGAATTTCGTCTTTTCGAAAAACGCTTCATCACCGACCTATCCCTTTCAGGAAACTATCCGCTGCACAAACAAGACTCCACAGCCCAAGTCCCTGACACACAAGCAAACAGCTCAAACACCCAACCAGTCTCTTTGTATGAGAATAATGACTACATGTTAGGAGGACTTTTCGCACCGGAAGAGATGAAAAGTCTTGAAATACCAAAACATAACAACATAAATAACACAGCACACGACTATAGGCTTGTAACCTCAGACGAAGATATCGACAAACTAATCAAACTTCTCGAAGAAACCAAGACATTCAGCTTCGACACCGAAACCACGGGTCTCAATGCCAATGACTGCGACTTGGTAGGCATGTCATTTTCAATTGAACCACACAAGGCTTTCTTCGTGTTATGTCCTGACAATTACGATGATACTCTCCGCATACTCAAGAAATTCCAGCCGCTGTTCACTTCCAAGGACAATCTGATAATAGGTCAGAACATTAAATTCGACATGCTCGTCCTCGCACTTTACGGCATTACAATAGAATCGAAAATATTCGACACAATGATTGCCCATTACCTGATAAACCCTGAAACTCAGCACAATATGAATTTCCTGTCGGAATTGTACCTCGACTATTCGCCTGTCGAAATCGAGACTCTGATAGGCAAGAAGGGAATTAACCAGGGCAACATGAGAAACGTTGAGACCGAACCGCTGAAGGAATACGCCGCTGAAGACGCCGATGTCACACTGCAATTGTATTATAAGTTGGAAAAAGAAATCCACGATACGGGTTATGACAAACTATTTGAAAATGTGGAAATGCCTCTTGTGAAAGTACTTGCGGCAATGGAACACGAAGGCGTAAAGATAGATACTGACTTCCTCAGCAAATACCGCATCGCAATATTGGATGACATCCATAATCTGGAGAAACAAATTTACGAATATGCCGGTCAGCAGTTCAATATAGGTTCTCCGAAACAGCTCGGAGATATACTTTTCGACAAACTACATCTTGCCGACAAGCCCAAAAAGACCAAAAAAGGACAATATTCCACCAATGAGGAGGTACTTCAGAAACTGCAGTACTCGCATCCCATCATACAATGCATCATCGACTACCGCTCGTTGACAAAGCTGCTTTCAGGATACGTGGAACCTCTTCCGCAGCTGATAAATCATCGCACAGGCATGGTGCATACAACATTCAACCAGGCAATCGTGGCAACCGGACGACTCAGTTCCAACAACCCTAACCTGCAGAACATACCTGTACGCACAGAACGCGGCAAGGAAATCCGAAAAGCATTCATCCCGCGCGACAATGAGCACATCATAATTTCCGCAGATTATTCACAAATAGAACTCCGCCTCATAGCTCACATTGCAGATGACAAAAACATGCAGCAGGCATTCATTGAGGGACAGGACATACACAAAGCAACGGCAGCCCAGATTTTCGATGTGGATATCTCCGATGTTGACAGCGACATGCGCCGGATGGCCAAAACCATCAACTTCGGCATAATTTACGGAATGTCAACTTTCGGACTCGCTGAAAGGCTTCAAGTGCCAAGAACAAAGGCATCATACATCATTAACCAGTATTTCGAAAAATATCCTGCCATCAAGCAGTATATGACCGACATAGTTGCATTCGCAAAGGAAAATGGCTATGTGGAAACCATCATGGGACGCCGCAGATACATTGCCGACATCAACTCGGCAAATGCCAACGTCAGAGGATATGCAGAACGAAATGCCATCAACGCCCCTATTCAGGGTGCATCGGCAGATATGATAAAAGTTGCCATGGTGAGAATCAACAACCGAATGAGAGAAATGGGACTTCAGTCGAAAATGATTATCCAAGTTCACGATGAATTGGTATTCGACGCTCTCAAGACCGAAAAAGACACTCTCATCGACATTGTTGTCCATGAAATGGAAAACGCAGTGAAACTGGCTATTCCGATAGAAGTTTCAGTCGGAATCGGCGATAACTGGCTGGAAGCTCATTAGTCAAGAAAATTATTAGTACCTTTGTCAAAAATTATTCAAACAAAATGGATTTATCAGTCGTTGTTTCAATATATAATGAAGAAGAAGGAATAGAGCACTTTTTCGATGTTCTTGAAGGCGAATTAAACAAACTTCCCTACTCTTACGAGGTGCTGATGATAAATGACGGCAGCCACGACAACACCCTGTCGGAACTGAAAAAACTTTCCGAAAGAAGCGAACACGTCCGAGTCGTCTCATTTTCAAGGAATTTCGGACATGAAGCCGCAATGCTGGCAGGAATAGACAACAGCAGAGGAAAGGCAATTATATGCATGGACAGCGACTTGCAACATCCGCCTGCAAAAATCGCTGAAATGATGAAAATGTGGGAGAAAGGCGCTGAAGTCGTCACCATGGTTAGAAGTGAAAGAAAAGACGACAAGGGCCTGCACAAATGGCTGTCACGCAGTTTTTACCGATTGGTAAACAGACTATCAGACATAAAGATTGATGAAAACGCCTCCGATTTCTTCCTCATCTCCGACAAAGTGGGAGACCTGCTAAGAAAAGACTACAGGGAACGCTCCCGTTTTCTCAGAGGAATCGTGCAGTCAGTAGGTTTCAGACGCGAAAAAGTCGAATATGTGGCAGAGGAAAGAAAAACCGGAAAAAGTCATTATTCGTTCCGAAAACTCGTCAAACTCTCCCTGCTCGCCATCTCATCATTCTCAAAAGTTCCACTGCAAATAGGCATCATAGTGGGACTGATATTCGTATTGCTAAGTATTGTATTGTTAATATACTCATTAGTCATGTATTTCTGCCAACGGCCAACATCAGGATACACCACGCTAATAGTCTTTCTCAGCCTGTTTTCCGGCATTCAACTGATGATTGTCGGCGTCATCGGAGAATATATCGGCTACATCTATGATGAAGTGAAAGGTCGGCCGATTTACATAATTGACAAAATATACGAATCTCAAAGCAAAGAGCAGGATGACAATAAGAACTAAAAACTTTATTGGTTGTATTCTCACTGTTTTTCTGACAGTTATAGCAGTGATAATCCTTGACGGAGCCGGGATCCTGACCAACATCGGAAGCAATTTCACATCACCTGACGGCGACGGCCTGAAAGACTTCTACAACACATACTACCACGTTGAATACGACTCCTCGGCATTTCACAGTTCAAGCATGAATTACCCTTACGGAGATTATTACACTTATACTGGTGCAATGCCGCAAGTCTTTGTACCACTGCGCATCGCCAAAAGCCTCGGAGCCGATAACTGCAGCCAACTTGTATTGCCGTTCAACAACATATTCCTGGTATTGTCAATTTTCATCTGCGCCATAGCCTTATTCCTGATTTTCAGAGAATTGGGATTAAATATTTTT
>JAFYJP010000105.1 GCA_017538085.1 Bacteroidales bacterium
ATGTCGGCTCGGAAAATCTGTCTGTTGTTCGATATAAAACGCTGTTTTACAGTTGTTTTACGGGTATCTGAAATGATAAGTCCGTCTTTGTCGATACCATATTTATCGAATAAATCGAGCAATACCCTGCCCTCTCTGTCATTACCGATAACCGACAGAACCACAGGCTTGAAACCGGCAGCATTGACATTGACGGCAACATTGGCTGCCCCTCCGGGAAAGTCAGTGATGGATTTCACGTCAAGGATAGGCACGGAAGCCTCCGGCGAAATTCTGCTGACAATCCCGGTGAAGTATTCGTCAACCATGACATCACCAATCACAAGGACAGATTTTCCCGATGTCATACAGATTTGATTTGTTATTTTAAGTTAGCAAGAGCGACTTTGATTCTCCTCACTGCCTCAATAAGTTTTTCATTGGATGTGGCGTATGAAAAGCGTATGCAGTTTCCATTTCCGAAAGCAGTTCCTGGGACCAATGTAACATACGCATTATTGAGTATATACATGCATAAATCCATATCATTGTTAATGGTAGTTGTTCCATCAGACTTTCCGAAGTAATAAGAAATATCCGGGAACACATAGAAAGCGCCGTGAGGAACATTTACCTTAAAGCCAGGGATTTCCTTAAGCATGGAAAGCAAGAGGTCTCTGCGTTCCTTGAATTTGGACAGCATCATAGCCATCTCAGGCATGGTCTTAGGGTCACGGTCGAAAGCCACCACTGAAGCCTTCTGAGCTATGGAATTGGTAGATGATGTTATCTGTCCCTGAAGTTTTGTACAAGCCTTTGCTATTTCCTTACATGAGGCAGAGAAACCGATTCTCCATCCTGTCATGGCAAAACCCTTTGAAGCACCGTTCATTATGATTGTCCTGTCCTTCAAGTCAGCAAACTGTGCAAAACAAAAATGTTTGCCTTCAAAAACTATGTGTTCGTAGATTTCATCAGAAAGAATATACACATGAGGATGTCTTCTGAGCACATCTGCAAGAGCTGACAGTTCATCCTTGGAATAAACAGAACCGGAAGGATTGCAGGGTGAGTTTATCATAAAAAGTTTAGTCTTTGGAGTGATGGCTTTCTCAAGCTGTTCAGCAGTAATCTTAAAGTCAGTTTCGATGCTGGTATTGATGATAACTGAAGTTCCTTCGCCAAGTTTTACCAGTTCGGAATATGACACCCAGTATGGTGCTGGTATGATCACTTCATCGCCTTTGTTGAGCAATGCAAGCAGAACGTTGGCAATAGCCTGTTTGCCGCCTGTTGAGACAACTATCTGGTCGGGTGTGTATTCAACACCATTGTCGCGTAACAATTTCTTGCAGATAGCCTTACGGAGTTCAATGATACCGGGAGCAGCGGTATAATGGGTGAAATTTTCCTCAATAGCCTTAATGCCTTCATCTTTGATGAAACGCGGTGTGTCAAAGTCAGGTTCTCCGATGCTGAGACTGATAACGTCTTTTCCTGCTTGTTTAAGCTCATTGCCCTTTGCGGTCATAGCCAAAGTAGCAGATTCTTCAAGGTTTAATACTCTTTGTGATAACATATTTTTAATTTTAAGTTCTGTGTTACAAATATTTTAGTTTCTAAAAGAATTGCAAATGTAGCCAATTATTTTATACTTTTGCATTTTACTAAAAATAAAATCTTTCGTGAAGAAAATTATCTCGTTATTAACTTCCAAGTTTTCACGTCAGACTTTGATTCGAATGAGTTACCTCTTCGGTTTCTTAGTCAGACCATTTTACTGGGGCAAGGGTGTGGAATGCCCCATCTGCGGACGTCATTTCAGAAAGTTCCTTCCATACGGCTACGGCGAGGCAAAGGACAACAGGCTGTGTCCGAAATGCCTCTCATTGGAAAGGCACAGACTGCTATGGATATATTTAAAGGAAAGAACTGATTTTTTCACTGCCAGCCTCAAGGTGCTTCACGTGGCGCCGGAGCAGCCTTATCTCAAACGTTTCAAAAGTCTCAAGAATCTTGACTACACCACGGCCGACTTGGACTCCCCTATCGCCGACATACACCTTGACGTGATGAAGATGGACATTCCCGACAACACATACGATGTCGTCATCTGCAACCATGTGCTTGAACACGTGAAGGATGCGAATGTAGCCATGAAGGAAATTCTCAGGGTTTTGAAGCCTGGCGGCTGGGCTATTCTTCTGGTTCCAATCAGGATGGATGTTGACACCAATGAGGACCCGAGTGTCACCGACCCAAAAGAGCGGCAGAGACTATACGGACAATATGACCATGTCCGCCAGTTCGGACGCGACTATACCGATTATATAGCAAAAGCCGGTTTCACGCCATTTGCCGATGACATTTACTATACGTTGGGTGACAAAGCACAGACGATGCGTCTGGCACGTCCCGGCGAGGAGCTTATCTACGGAGGACGGAAGAAATCTTAGTATTGTACTGACAACCGTCAAGTACTCTTATTTCAACACTACACAGAACACATCGTGTATGGGAATCGTGACAGTCAGGGACTTGGCTGTCGTGCCACAATCCTTGTGATTCCATACATCCCGGACATTATAGACATGCGATGACGGGTCGAGGATGCTCATAGTAAAGTCATCTTTCACATTAATCTTCGACCAATCAATCGTATAGACTTTTTCCTGATTACTTCTGTTGAGGAAACATACAGCCCATGAACTGTCTTTCAATGGTTTGACCCAAATTTCCACATAGTTTTCGGAACTGATGCGCCAGCCTTCATATCCCAGCGGATCCTGGTCTATTGCAATGACCTCCTTATTGGTAAGGATGCTGAGAGTTTCCTGTGAGATATTCCGAAGGTCGTTGCCAAGCATAAGAGGTGCCGCAAGAATGCACCACAACGTAAAATGCGAGCGGTCTTCGCTGACCGTCATGCCATTGCCGACTTCAAGCATATCAGGGTCATTCCATGCATTAGGACCAGCATAGAAACGAACACTGTCACTCATCTGCCTGTCAACGATATGCATGACATCCCAATCATATCCGTGCGAATTCTTCCACTGGTCGAAATATGGTGCGATGTCAGGAGTGGTTCTCCAAAGCTGTCCGTATTTTGACGCCCATTTCCAAGGCTTGTTCGAGCCCCATTCACAGATACTTAGTACAATAGGACGACCGGCAGCATAAAGCGCATCACGTATGGTCATATATGAACCTTCAGCATTGAGAGCCCGCGAATTGCACCAGTCATATTTCAGGTAGTCAACTTCCCATTTTGCATACTGGATGGCATCCTGATATTCGTGCCCCCTACCTGCAGGATAGCCTGCACAAGTCTTATATCCGGCACAAGAATAGATGCCAAATTTCAGGTTTTTGGAATGAATATAGTCAGCAAGAGCCTTCATGCCTGACGGGAAAGTCTCCGGATTTTCATGAATCATTCCGAGAGAGTCACGGTCACCATGCCAACAGTCATCAATCACTACATATTGATAACCAGCCTCAGCAAGACCCGTACTGACCATAGCGTCAGCAGTTTCCTTTATAAGTGTCTCACTCACATTGCATTGGAATTTGTTCCAGGAATTCCAGCCCATTGGTGGAGTCGGTGCAAGATTACTGAATTTTTGTGCTGAAACGCCACAGGCTACAAATGTCAGCACTGTCAGTAATAGTAAATTTTTCTTCATAATAGTTTTCATGTTTTGCCAATTGTTAAGTTGCAAATATATTAAATTTAGTAAATCGTTGGCAGAATCGACAAAATTATTTTTCGGTTCTTAATTATCATTATCTTTGCAGTCAAAAATAAAATACAAATGAAGAAATTATCCACCTTATTACTGCTTGCATTGGCTTCCATCATAGCTTCTGCACAAGACAATTCCTTTGAATATGACCCCATAACCGACGGCATGGAATGCACTTCCATCACCGTAGGCAAAAAAGCCTCGGCAGACGGCTCTGTCATAACCTCCCATACTGACGACAGCCACCGCACACGAACAAACATGCTTGTAGAAAAGGCTGCCGACCATAAGAAGGGTGAGATGGTCACCATGTACAAACGCCAGTGGGCAAAGAAAGTCGAAGGGAAGATGGACAAATACGAGAACATCGAAATCGGTGAAATCCCACAGGTTAACCACACCTACCAATTTCTCAACACAGCATACCCTTGTGTCAACGAAAAGCAACTTGCCATCGGCGAATCGACATTCAGCGGAAGACCCGAACTCAAGTCCGATGAGGGATTAATTGACTGCCAAAGGTTATGCATGCTAATGCTTCAAAGATGCACTACTGCAAGAGAAGCAATAATCATGGCGGGCGACTTGTTGGAGAAATACGGATGGAATGATGCCGGAGAATGTCTCACCATCGCTGACAAAAACGAAGTATGGCACTTCGAGGTCCTCGGTCCAGGCAAAGGCAAAGTCGGCGCAGTATGGGCTGCACAACGTGTTCCTGACGACCACATATCAGTCAACGCCAACGCATCGAGAATAAGGAGAATCGACCTCAACGACAAGGATTTCTTCATGGCATCGAAGAATGTTTACTCGCTTGCCGAAGAAAACGGCTGGTGGGACAAAAGTCAGGGCGAATTTGAGTTTGCATACGCCTACGCTCCCAGCTCACGCACGAGTATTGCCTGCAGTCGCCGCGAATGGCGCGTCTTTAACCTCCTCGCCCCATCGCTGAAGCTCGACCCCAACGCCGAAAACTTCCCGTTCTCCGTCAAACCCGACACCTTGGTTTCTGTCGCCGACCTGGTTAGAGTCTTTAAGGACTATTATGAAGGAACCGAGTTTGACATGCGCCAAAGCCTTACCGTCACCGACAAGGACGGCAAAACGATAATTTCTCCGATGGCCAGTCCATTTATGAAGAACGATGAACTTAAGATGTTGAAAATAAACGGAGCATGGGGATGGAGATTTGAACGCAACATCGCCGTACATTTCACAGTCTATGGAACCATCATCCAATGCCGCGGTTGGCTGCCTGATGAAATAGGAGCATTATGCTGGTTCGCACTCGACAACGTGGCCTCATCAATCTACGTTCCCATCTATGCCAATGTCACCGACCTGCCTTCCGAATACAAGACCGACGGTCGTGAAACCGGCTTCAGCCGCTCATCAGCATGGTGGTGCTTCAATCGTCTCGGAACACTGACAGCACAACGCTGGGGCGACATGCACAAAGTCGTTGATGCAGTCTGGAACCCGATGCAGGAACAGTTCTTCAAAGACCAATTGGCAACAGACAAAATGGCAATCGCCCTTTACAACAAAAAAGATCGGGCAGGAGCCATCAAAACTCTGACTGAATTCACAAACAAATGCGGCAACGAAGCCCTCAATGCGGCATGGGAAACTGGAGACAAACTCTGGACTATCTTCGACGGACAATGGTGATATAAGCTATGAATGCAGAGCGGTTTAGAACGACTTTTGACATTCCAGAGTCGAAAGATAAAATAACATACAATGATAATTTAACGTTCATTGGCTCGTGTTTTTCCGAGAATATTGCCAACAGAATGAAATTGTTGAAATTCAACACGTTGGCAAATCCTTTCGGGATAATGTTCAATCCTTTGTCGATTGAAAACTGTCTCCGACAAATCATAAACTGCAGACTCTACAAACCGGAAGACCTTATTGAATATAATGACAAATGGCTGAGCCTCGACCATCATGGTGATTTCTCAGACATCGACCAGCAGGCATGTCTTGAAAAAATCAATATGGCAGTTCAGAATGCATATATGACAATCAAAAACACTTCCTTTGTTTTCATAACCCTCGGCACATCAGTAGTTTATTTTTATAACAAAACCGGGCTTCCAGTCGGCAATTGCCATAAAATTCCAGCCAACAATTTCACTCCTCGAAGGATTTCGTTAATAGAAGCCGCAAACAGTCTCGACAACATCGTTCAGATGATTTCCAAGGAAAGCCATAATTCGCATATCATCTTTACTGTCAGTCCAATACGTCATTGGAAAGACGGTGCGGTTGAAAACCAGAGAAGCAAATCCACACTCATATTGGCGATTGATGAAATATGCAGAAAATACGGCAACAAAGTCGGATATTTTCCCGCTTACGAAATCATGAACGATGAGTTGCGCGACTACCGTTTCTATGCTGATGACATGCTGCACCCAAGTGCCACAGCCGTGGATTATATTTGGGACATCTTCAAAAAAACATACGTTGATGAGTCATGTCACGAAAGGATTATGCTTACCGACAAGCTGAACAAGGCACTGGCACACCGTTTCGAGCACACTCCATCAGCAACCGAGAAAGCAAAATTCGATGAATATGTTGAGGGTCTGCGAAAACAATTGGAATCAATTCTGTAAAAGAATACCGCGAGACACATTTATTACATTCATCTGACATTTTGCACATTCGAACTTCAATTCATAGCGTTTGCCGTTATTTTCGAGGAACAGTCTGCCCTTGTATTCCTCATCAACATTCTTTGATTTCAGACACTGTCCCATTTCATAACGGAGACAATACTTTGTGGTCATCAGCACTATGTCGTTGCAGTCACGGGTTGAATCCGGACCGGCTTCAAGTTCGGTCACGTGGTGCCTATGGTAGAAATCCACTGCCAACTTATTGGTAATGTTTGTCCTATAATCGACTTCCCCAGTGATATACGGGACATCTGTTTTCTCAAACTGCATGTCATCAGATTTGAATTTATTACGACGCACATTGAGCAGATTTTCCACACACATTCGTCTCAATTCATTCAGCACAGAAGCAGGAATGAAATATGTTTCCTCACTATTATCAACAAATTCAACAAGTTTGAAAGGTGTTTGTCCCAATTTCGACAACTGCTGTCGAATCTGAATGCGAACTTTCTCAGCATTATTTGCAGGAGTATGCTCCAAAGTGACCGCAGCTGTCGCCGAACATCCGTCTTCATCTGTAATCTTCAATCCAAATCCGGAATCAGAAGGGGCAAATTCCATATTCACAGCAATTTTTCGCTCCGCCGAGTCATCCCGTTGAAGCTTTTTTTCAAATTCAATGTCATTGTTTCGGTACAGAATTGTTCCCTTTTTAACATTAACTGGTTTATTTGGTGTAATGATGTTGTTCTGAAATCTGTTGACAAGAAATCCGTCAAGTCCTTCATTGTTAAAAAAACAGAGTCCATCGCCATTATGGAGTTCCTCCGACAATTCAGCCTTTATTGCGTCAGTGTATGGAACCAAAACTTTGCCGATTTTTTTCCCGAGAGATTTCTGAGTAAGATATGATGCCATCTGCGAACGAAACCCATCCAGCATATATGTCGTAAAACCTCTATTGAACGTCCTTTCAGGGTCAGGGGCAAATGAAAAAATGGTAGTGCCAGAAGAAGTTTTATGATAATTATCTCCAAGATTATCAATAAGTTGACGATAATATGCGGTTACATTTTTCACATAGCTCAAATCCTTGAGTCTGCCTTCAATTTTAAATGAGGAAATTCCGGCGGCAGCAAGCAGTTTCAGATATTGTGAAGCTTTGAAATCCCGTAGGGAGAGGAGATGTTTGTCATGGACAAGTACATCACCTTTTTCATTCAGGAGATCATATTTTGAACGACAAGGCTGGGAGCAATCTCCCCTGTTACCGCTTCTTCCATTGATGGAAAGGCTCATGTAGCACTGGCCGCTGTAACACACGCATAATGCACCATGGATGAAGCATTCCAATTCCACCGCAGTGTTCTTTCGAATATCCATGATTTCGTTTACAGACAATTCACGAGGCAAAGTGACTCGCTGGAAACCAGCTTTTTCAAGAAACAACACTTTCTCCGGAGAGACATTGTGCATCTGCGTACTCGCATGAATTTTTATAGGTGGCAAATCCATTTCAAGAATGCCCATATCCTGAATAATTATGGCATCCACACCGGCCTCATAAAGTTCGTAAATCATCTTCCTTGCATCTTCGAGTTCATCATCAAACAACAAGGTGTTGACTGTAACGAAGACCTTTGCGTTGAAGACATGTGCATAATCAACAAGTTGGGCTATATCTGCAATTGAGTTGCCTGCTGCGCTACGTGCTCCAAACCTTGGTGCACCGATATAGACAGCGTCAGCGCCATGATTTATTGCAGCCTTCCCGAACTCAAGATTCTTTGCCGGCGCCAGCAGTTCCAGATTATAATTGTTTTCCAAGATTATTTTAGTTTATACACGCAAAAGTAGAGAAAATAAATTATCTTTGTAGTATTGAATACAAATGAATTATTAACCATTAAATTCATATTTATTTACATGAAAAGAATTTTAAGCGTTTTCATATTGCTTCTGACTATGGCAGGATTTGTCAGTGCTCAGGAGACATTCACTTACGATTTTAACAGTCTGAGCATAGGAAATCTCAACGGACAAGACGGCTGGATTTCAGTGAAGCACAGTGCCGGCGGAGGCCACAACGTTGTTGACGAAGTCGGTCCCAGTGGCTGGGTTACGCCCGATGAAACTCTCGGGGTATTCTTCAACAACGCCAACACAAACTATGGTGAAGTCGCCACTCACAAATATGCAGAAAACTTTCCGATAGATTTCTCATTAGGAGGGACTTACCAAATAGAAATGGATATGGCGCGAAATTGGTGGGGCACTCTTTTCGGAGTCGGCTATGATGCTGACGGCAACGGTGTCATTCTGCCTCCTATGAGTTACGAGACCACACAGCCGAATCCTAACCTTCAGGTCGAAGACGGGGGTATATATTTCGTCACCACCGGCAACTCAACGAACCCAAAATTCATCAACGGGATTGTGCTGCCGGACAACACTCTGCCCGTTGACTTCGACTACAATAGCGATAATGCCTGGACCCGCTGGCGTATTCTTCTCGACTTGGATGCCAACTATGGGGCCGGAAGCGTGGCTCTTTTTGCCGACTGGTCTTGTTCAGGTGACAACTTCGAACCGATAGCAGAGATACAAGGTCTGAATATTGGACTGACTCCAGGTTCCGGCGACCGTTTCGACCCAGCAGCGTGGGACGGCTTCTTCTTTTTAAGCTCAAGTCACGGTGGATGGGACAACATCAAAATCACCCATATTCCTTCCGGACTTGCTTCGCAGTTCATAGATTTCACTGCAATACCTAATAAATTAACCATTGATGAGCCATTTCAGATTACGGCCACATCCACATCAGGTCTTCCCGTATCATTCGAGTTAATCAGCGGCCCGGCTTCTCTCAACGGCAACGTAGTGACTCTCACCGGTGAAGAAGGGACCGTTTCAATAAGAGCAACGCAAAACGGTGATGACAACTGGCAGGCTGCACCTCCGGTCACCCGCAGTTTCAACGTATATGACCCGGCATTATACACCCCGACTATAACTATAAGAAGACCCTACGAGGGCACTGATGTATATCTTGCAAATCTGGAGCCGATGCTCGTCGTTGCCTCAGTAGATGTTGACCACGATGACGTCATCAAAGTGCAACAGATAGAATTCTCCGTTAACGGCGAAACAGTCTATGGTACCGGACATGGGACAAACTATTATACGGCAATATGGGAACCTTCGGAATATGGACAGACAAATATGACTGTGACGGTGACACTCAGCGGCAATCACAGCTACAGTACCGAAAACTCATTTTACATAACCAATGACATTTCGAGCTACAATGTCACGACTTTCGATGGCACAATACAGGTAAGCCCGACCAACCAAGTTATCTATGGCGAATTCATATTCCCCTCATCTGTAGGAAGTTACAATAGTGTCAGCGGTCATCTCGAAATGAACTGCGCACCACCGAACGGATGTGACCCATACGACCGCGTAGCCAACGTGAAAATTAAAAATGTTGACGGCAACTGGATAGAACTGTTCAGATATATAACTCCTTTCGGCATTGCCTGCAACGACAACATCGACCTCTCCGATTACCTCAATGTCCTTCAAGGACTTGTTGAATTCAGATTCGAAGTTGTATGCTGGGATGGCAGCGGATATCTTCCAGTTCTCAACTTCAACTTCAATCCGGGGACACCAGACTACAAATACATTGACATCAGCGAAATATGGTGTCAGGTATTTGACTTCGGTGATTTTTCACAACTTCAGCCTGTTCCGACAGCAAACATTGACATCAACCCCCATGCTCAGAAAGTCAGTCTCAAAATGACTACTACAGGGCATAACTGGAGCAGCAACACGGCACCCAACTATTCGGTCAACACTGATAATGCCGCAGAATTTTACGAAGGCACACATCTGATAAAGATAAATGGTGCCGATAAATTCACGCAGCATCTCTGGCCTGAATCAGGCTCATGTTATCCTAATCCGGCAGGATGCAACGATCAGCACGGCACATACCTATATCCACGTCAGGGCTGGTGCCCAGGTTCAATTGCCATGGTCTGGAACTGGGATCTATCAGAATATATAGGCTCACCTTTCACTATTGATTATATTTTCGACCCGAGTTATACAGATTTCTGTCACCCAAATTATCCTGAATGCGTTGACGGTCAGAACGGCTGTCCAAACTGCGATGCTCCCGACAATCCAATACTCAATGTTGCAGCCAAAGTACTGACATACAGCAATAACATCAAAGTTTTCGACGGTGCCACCTCACACCTCAATGAAAACCGCTATGGAATCACGATTCATCCTAATCCTTCATCGGGCATATTCAAAATAAGCAGCTGCAAACAGGAGCCGATGAATGTGACCATTGTCAGCATTACAGGCCGAACCATCAAAGATTTCAAATGGCATGGTGATGAAAAGACAATAAACCTGTCAGACCTCCAGAAAGGCACATACATCTTTAAGGCTTCTGGAAAGGACGGCGTGGAAATCAAAAAGTTAGTAATTATGTAATCACCTATCAATAGATTACAAATGAACCTGCTATTAAATTACACTCCTAAAATTCTTTATGCCCTCGGTGAGACCTTCACTGGAAACGATGAGATATACTCCTGGTTGCTCAACAACGGTTTTCCGGAGTTGGCAGCCTTTTCGAGTGCAGTAAGAGGCAGCGAAAAGGCCAATGAATGGCTGCTCAACAACGGCTATGCCGCCTTTTCAGCTCTCGACTATACCATTGACAACAACAAAAATGCCCGTATGTGGCTCGAAAAATATGGCTACACTATTGAAATTTTATTTGCCGACACATGCAACAAAGATGCAAATGCCGCACAACAATTGCATGACATGGATTTGGACATATTAGTTCACCTTGCCGACCAAATAAACAAATTCCGCGACAGCATGTTTTTCAATCCATTTAAATTCAGGCCCTAATTCATGCAAGAGACTGTAAACCAAAACATAATAGCAGCACTTGAAGACTTGAATTTCAACGGATGGACTCCCATTCAGGAAAAAGTGATTCCAGTTCTTCTACGTAATTCCACCGACCTTATTGCACTTGCACAGACGGGTACCGGCAAAACAGCTGCGTATGGAGTGCCTCTAATCAACGACATATCCAACTCCCGCTTTACGCTGACCCCTGCAGTTGTCCTGTCCCCTACCCGAGAATTGTGTATTCAGATAGCTGAAACACTAAATTCCTTCGCAAAATATCTCAACGACATTTCAATCGTCCCCATCTATGGAGGCACAAACATATCAGGTCAGATTAATCAGCTGAAATCCAAAACAGACATTTTAGTCGCAACTCCCGGCCGTCTGCTCGACCTAATCCGCCGTCACGAAGTCAATATTAGCAAAATAAAGACTCTTGTAATCGATGAGGCCGACAAGATGTTCAACATGGGGTTCATCAATGAAATCAGTGACATCCTCAACCGCACTTCAGCAAAAAAGCACCTGTGGCTGTTTTCAGCAACAATGCCAGTCGAACTGGAATCCACAATCGGCAGATATCTCAACAAACCTCTAACTGTCACAGCAGGTCCGACCAACTCTATCGCCGACAATGTAACCAACGACTATTACGTTGTTGACCAATCGAACAAATTCAAGGCACTGACTCGCATAATTGCCTATTATCCAGACATCTACGCAATAATTTTCTGCAAGACCAAACAGATAGCCCAGAAACTCGCCGAAAGACTTGTCAACAGCAATTTCTCCGCAGATGCACTTCACGGTGATCTTACACAGGAACAACGTGACACCGTGATGCTGAAATTTCGCACAAAAAACGTCCGGCTTCTGATTGCAACCGATGTTGCAGCACGTGGGATTGACATAGACAACCTTACACACATCATCCATTACAACGTTGCAGATGATGCCGAACAGTACATTCACAGAAGCGGCAGAACCGCGCGTGCCGACAAATCCGGCATTGCAATCACTCTTGTAAGTGTAAAAGAGCAGTTTAAACTGCAAAACATCGCATCCACCCATCACATCATATTTCATAAACACCTTGTGCCGTCCGGCGATGAAATCACTAAACAACACATATTATACACAATAGATTCACTTGCAGATGAGAACTTTTCCAATGATGAGATTAGCAAAAGGTTTCCAAACGTTATCTCGACAATTTCTGAAAATGCCAACAAATCATTGGAAAATATGTCAAAAGAAGAAATCATTAAACGGATTATATCTTTGGAAATCAACAAATTACCAAACGATTACAATAACGACAAAGACATCAACATTGACAATCTTGAAGAGATAACGGCCATTGAAAAGCAAAAATCTGATGATACCGATTATAATATCCACAGAGCCATTGCCGCATCAACCAACGGTTTTGTCAAACTAAAAATAAACATCGGACATAAAACGGGTACTGTACCTGTACGATTGATAAGCCTCATCAACGATACTGTAAGGCATAAAGTGAAGATTGGAAAGATAGGCATTCTCGACGATTACACAATTTTCGAGGTCGAAAGCGCGTTTGCAAAAATGGTTATTTGCGCCTTTGATGACCGCGAAGACAGAAGATATAACGTAGAAGTGTACAACAATACACTATTACAAGACGACAATTAATCAACCGATGGCACTTACGGTCCTCGGACAAAGACAATGATGAACAACAACAAGAAAATAATTGGAACGATATGTGGGATTGGAGCAGCGGTATGCTACGGCACCAATCCGTTGGGAGCGCTCAATTTATATGGTGAAGGGATGACTACGAATTGTGTCCTTTTCTACCGATTCGCATTAGCCTGGCTCATAATGACCATTGTGATGCTGTTGCGCAAGGAAAATCTTAAGGTTTCATGGCGGGAGTTCGGTATAGTCTCAATTCTCGGCATTCTTTTCATATTTTCATCACTCAGTCTTTATCTGAGTTTCCATTTCATGCCGGCAGGGGTGGCTTCCACCATACTATTCACATATCCGATAATGACGGTTATCATCATGGCATTGGTTTATCACGAAAAGGCAAGCATATACACCTTGCTGTCCATCGGGCTCGCCACCATAGGAGTACTGCTGCTGTATTGGACAGGCGAAGGGCAGACTTTAAACCCATGGGGAGTTGTGCTGGTGCTGATTTCAGCGCTCTCATACGCCATATACATTGTTGTGGTGGGCAAGGCAAATTTGCAATGTTCATCTTTCAAAATCAACTGGTATGTACTGCTGTGGTGCGCAATAGGTATGCTGATTTACACGTGGATAAGCAACAATGTAAATCCGGGCAGTATGCCGCTGTTGTTTCCGCAAACAGTCAAGTCATGGTTTTATGTGGTATGGTTAGCAATTATCCCGGGGATTGCAGCCCTGGTGATGATGACCTATTCCAGCAAATACATAGGTGCAACACCGACCGCCATACTTGGCGCTCTTGAGCCGCTAACGGCAGTCATCATCGGCATTTTTGCATTCGGCGAGATTTTCACAGGCAGACTTGCAGTAGGTATCGTCCTTATTCTCTCTTCCGTGATACTCGTCACTTTAAGCCAGAAT
>JAFYJP010000106.1 GCA_017538085.1 Bacteroidales bacterium
GAGATAAACATTATCCCTTCATCGGTCAAGGTTGATGATTTAATCATTGCAACAGTCTCAAATTGGGGCGCGTATGGTTTTATGGCGGCATTAGGAAAACTGACCGGCAAAAGTCTTCTTCCATCAGCTGATGATGTTCGGAAATATTTGAGATACATTGTCATTTTGGGAGCCGTTGACGGCATCAAAGGCGAAGGTCATTACAGTGTTGACGGATTCGGTCCGGAAGTTGATGAAGAGATTATTGACGCTTTATCGTCAATTTGTGTTGATTGACGCACCATATTATTGCGGCATATTGTAGGGCTGTCACATGGTTGCTGAGCATATCGAAGCATTGCGGCAGCCGTTGCAGGCTTTTCTTCCGAAGCAAATAGATGTTCCAAGGTCACTTGTGATTGCGCTATGTCGCTGTAAATGTTGTGTTTTACGCCGTAGGTGGTGACAATGGTGCAAGAGTCCTACTGCAACCCAGACAAATCCACCCGATATTCCACATCAACAGGAGTTTGCTTCTCCAAGAAAGCCACCATGTAGATGGGTAGATACAACACTTTTCCGTCTTGAGAGACATTTTCATTAGTGAACACTAAGGCTTGCGGAATATGATAATCGGCATTGGTCATTACATTCGTGAGGGCGTTGTGCCTTTGGTAAGCTTTGCCCGATTTCACTTCGATGGGTACGACCTCTCCGTCTTTCTCAATGATAAAATCCAATTCCCCTTGCTTTTTGCTGTTGAAGTAATACAAGTCGAAACCTCTGGCATGCAGCTCCTGTGCAACGGCGTTTTCGTAAATGGAACCGAAATTGATGCCATTGGCGTTGGTAAGCAACTGCAACTGAATGCCATCGGCATATTGGCAGGCCAACAATCCGATGTCGTTTTGAAACAACTTGAACAGATTGCGTGAGCGTGACAGTTTCAGCGGAGCAACAGGTTCATCTGAATTGAAAACTGGCAATGCTACACCAGCCTCTTTCAGCCAAATGAAACTGTTTTCATAACGCGAGAACTTTAAATTCTCGTTCAAGTTCTTGAGAATGAATCTCTTGTTCTTTGCGTTGAGTTCTGAAGGTATCAATTCGAAGATTTCTTCTATATAAAGCTTGTGATTTCGGTCATACTTGGCAATGTCACGCTTGTAGAGCCGGATGATGGCCTGCTGCTCAGCCAGCACTTCCTGAAGGTTGTTCGTGTCAAGGTATTTCTGCACTACGGCGGGCATGCCCCCTACGATGAGATACAAACGAAACAACTCCATAATCTTTTTATGGACAAAATCGTCAACAGACCGTTTTTGCTCCCAAGCCGTCTTGATTTCGTCCCATATCCTTTGGTTTACACCCAGAGCCATAAAAAACTCCTCAATATCAAGCGGAAACATTTCTTTGATGTCCATATAACCGACTGGTTCTGAACGCAAATCTTTCAATTCAACGCCTAAAAGCGACCCGCTCATAATGTAACGGTAACTGCCTTCCTCAACAAGAAATTTGATGGCTGTCACGATTTCGGGACATTCCTGGACCTCGTCGAAAAAAACAAGGGTTTGTCCTTCAATGAGCGGTTGATTGGTCAAAGCAGAAAGCCGCAACAACATGTCTTTACTGTTTTTTGCATTGGAAATCACTTCGATGGCTTCTGGCATTTCGATGAAATTGATTTCGACCAAACTCTTGAAATGCGTAGTCCCAAAATGGCGGATAGAGAAGGATTTCCCTGTTTGTCGCGCCCCAGTGATTAGCAAAGCCTTCTTGTCGTTTTTATAATACTTTTCTAAGTAGCTGTCAATCTTTCTGTTAAGCATAATTTGTCCGTTTTTCCAATGCAAAAATACTACTTTTTGTCCGTTTTTCCAATGTTTTTCTGAGTTTTTTGTCCGTTTTGTGAAATTAGTGAATAGACACATTGCGGCAGCTGTACCAGGCATGAATTGACCATGCGGCTGCCGTGGTACGAACAATTCGGCTGCCGTGGTACGACAGCCCTACAAATCCTAACCACGGGAAGGTGGAAAAATATAAAACTTTTGGTTGCGGTTTTTTGAAAATATGTATCTTTGCTGTCGATTTTTCATTCAAAATCGGAGTTATTAATACGTATTTTCAATCAATAATTATGTAAAATATTGATATTATGTATAATAGAGTTTTATCATTGTCGGAGTCAGAAACCAATAGCCTTTTCCTGTTTGGGGCCAGGCAGACGGGAAAGACAAGTTTGCTTCGGGAACGTTTTCCGGATTGCATCTATTATGATTTGCTTGAATTCGATACCATGATGCGGTTTCGGCAACGTCCATCCTTGTTGCGCGACTTGCTCATGGAAGTGCCCAATGGGAGTCTGGTGGTCATTGATGAGATTCAACAGGTGCCCGAATTGCTCAATGAAATACATTTACTCATATCGCGAAAACAGATAAGGTTTATCCTTTGTGGTTCGAGTGCACGGAAATTGCGGCGTAATTCGGTCAACACCTTGGGTGGGCGTGCCTTGCCGACCCATCTGTATCCTTTGGTAAGTGCCGAAATCCCTGATTTCAACCTGATTAGGGCGGTGAACAATGGCATGATGCCTGCTATATATCCGCTTGACAATCCTCGCCGACAGATTCAAGCATACGTTGATATCTATTTGAAAGAGGAAGTTATGGCTGAGGCTTTGGTGCGCAATCTGATGGGATTCAGCAATTTCCTTAGGGCGGCTGCCATGACCAACGGCGAGATAGTGAACTATCAGAACATTGCACAAGATTGTGGTGTAGGCGCAAAAACGGTGAGGGAGTATTTTTCCATTCTCACTGACACGTTGATAGGTTACATGATTCCCGCTTATACGAGGACGAATAAGCGCAGTGTCGTGCAGGCACCTCGTTTCTATTTTTTCGATGTTTCTATCCCCAATTTCATGCTGAACCGCAGCGGACTTTTACCTGGTTCGCCTGAGTTTGGTCACGCTTTTGAGCATTTTTTCATGCAAGAGTTGGTCGCCTACTTGGGATACCACAATAGCATTGAGCAGCTTTCCTATTGGAGGACATATACAGGATTGGAAGTTGATGCCGTGATAGGTGAGGCAAGGGTCGCCATTGAGTTCAAGTCGGTGACGGAAGTCAGGACATCTCATTTGAAAAACCTCAAACGATTTGCGGTGGATTTCCCTAACGCACGCCTGATTATTGTCACTTTAGATAAACTCAGTCGCAAGATGGGCAATGTTGAAAGTTATTATGCGTATGATTTCCTAAAGTTGCTTTGGAAAGGGAAGATAGTCTGATTTGGATGCATTTTTCTTGCCAATATCGGCAAAAACTTGTATCTTTGCAGTTACAAATTTGACATGCTATGAACAAAAATAAAATTGCAATAATTGTACTTGCGGCATTACTTTTGATAACTGGTGGATTTCTGTATAAGACACTGGATGAAATGAAGAATATAAAAAATCAAACTACTGGAGAAATGAAAAATGTTGTTTTGGAAAATCTGAAAACGAGACGCAGTATCAGAAGTTTTAAGAAGATGCAAGTGTCTGACGAGGATTTGAATGCCGTTCTTGAAGCCGGAACATACGCGCCAAGCGGCATGAACAAACAGCCGTCATTGATGGTGGTTGTCCAAAATCCCGACACAATCAATAAAATTGCAAAACTCAACGCAAGTGTCTTCGGACCTGTTGATGACTCCAACTTCAAAAATCCTTTCTATGGTGCTCCGACATTAGTGATAGTTTTTGCTGACACCACATCACACACCTACTTGGAAGACGGTTCGTTGGTAATGGGCAATCTGCTCAATGCCGCTCATGCAGTGGGTCTTGGCTCATGTTGGATTCATCGTGCCCGTGAGGTCTTCCAGATGCCGGAAGGAAAAGCACTCATGAAACAGTGGGGAATACCTGAAAACTATGTCGGAATAGGCAACTGCATTCTTGGTTACCCTGAAGGTGAATACCCTGTTGCTAGACCGCGTAAGGCTGACTATATCCGTAAGGTTGACTAAAAACATTTTGACATGACTATCAAGGAAAAATCTGACCAGCTGGTCGAGGAGTTCGGTTATTTCGACAGCCTGGAGGATAAATACAGTTATATTATCGACCTCGGCAAGTCACTGCCTGTGATTGACGACAAATACAAAACCCCTGAATACACTATTAAGGGTTGTCAGTCTCAGGTGTGGTTACATGCTGATTATCAAAAAGGTAAGATTATCTTTACCGCTGACAGTGACGCTATCATCACGAAAGGGATTATTGCGATGCTGGTAAAAGTTTTTTCCGATGCCACTCCGGATGAGATTTATGATGCCGACTTGGATTTTATAGATAAAATAGGTTTAAAGGAATTTTTATCGCCGACACGTTCCAACGGACTGATGTCGATGGTAAAGCAAATGAAAATGTATGCATACGCTCTCAGACAAGGAAAATGAAATAGTCGAAGCCCTCAAGAAGGTTTACGACCCCGAAATACCTGTGAATATCTACGATATGGGGCTGATATACGATGTCACTGAAAAAAACGGTGACGTGAAGGTTCTCATGTCGTTGACGGCCCCAAACTGTCCTGAGGCAGAACGGATGCCTGAAATAGTCAAAAACACTTTGGTTATGAATATTCCTGACCTTAAATCAGTAAATGTGGAAGTCACTTTTGAACCGGCATGGCAGCCATCAATGATGTCGGATGAGGCCAAGATGGCGATGGATATGTTGTTTTGATTTTTAATTTAATATTCAATAAAATTGGATTCTACAAAATATAAGTTGTTGTCGCAGATATTGCGTCCAAGCGATCTGAGAAATCTTAAATTGGAACAGCTTAATGACGTATGTGAGGAATTGCGCAAATATATTATTGAGGTCATAAGCCAACATCCGGGACATATAGGTTCAAGCCTTGGTGCGGTGGAGTTGGCTGTAGCCATTCATTATGTGTTTGATACTCCGTATGATAACGTTATTTGGGACGTTGGACATCAGGCTTACGCTCACAAGATTCTCACAGAAAGACGTGACAAGTTTACTACTATTCGTCAGTTTGGCGGTATAAGCGGTTTCCCAAAAATGTCGGAAAGCGAGTATGACTCCTTCGGCACGGGGCACGCTTCTACATCAGTGTCGGCGGCACTTGGCATGGCCCTTTCCGCCCAGTTTAAGGGTGAGTTCACCCGCCAGACTATTGCAGTGGTCGGTGATGGTGCGGCAACCGGAGGCATGATTTATGAGGCACTCAACAATGCCGGTGCCACCAAGGCCAATATGATTATTATCCTCAACGATAATGGAATCGCCATCGACAAAAACACTGGGGCAATGAAGGATTACCTGATGTCGCTTTCGTTGTCGAAAAAATATAATAATTTCCGTGACAGAATATGGAACGGTATGGTTAACAGAAACGAACGCCTTCACATTGAAAAGAACCATTTTGTCATACAGCAGCTCAAGAGAGGTATGAAGGCTTCAATCCTTGGGAAAAACAACTTGTTTGAGGATCTTGGTGTGAGATATTTCGGAACGGCAAACGGTAATGATGTCCTGCAGATTATTGACATTCTGCAACAGATAAAGGAAATCAAGGGACCAAAGATTTTACATTGCATTACCGTTAAAGGCAGAGGGTTGGCTGCTGCCGAACAAGACCAGACTAAGTTCCATGCTCCGGGAATATTCAATCCTGAAACCGGAGAAACTATAAAAGAACCAGCTTTATGTCCTCCGAAATTCCAGGATGTTTTTGGAGAAACAATCGTACGTCTTGCAAAGGAAAACGAGGATATAGTTGGAATATCTCCTGCGATGCTGTCAGGTTCATCTCTTGACAAGATGATGGAAGTTATGCCCGACCGTTGCTTTGATGTCGGCATAGCCGAAGAACATGCAGTCACTTTTGCTGCCGGGCTTGCTGCCCGTAAAATGCGGCCTTATCTTGCAATTTATTCGACTTTCCTGCAACGCGGATATGACCAGGTTATCCATGATGTGGCATTGCAGAAGCTGCCTGTGGTATTCTGCATCGACAGAGCCGGTCTCGTCGGCGAGGATGGCCCAACACATCACGGCGCATTTGACCTTGCATATCTGAGGTCAATTCCTAACATGATTATTTCTGCTGCTATGGATGAGTTCCAACTGCAGAATCTGATGTTTACAGCTCAATATACCACTTTGCCGATGTCTATAAGATATCCTCGCGGAAAAGGCTCAAACATCAATTGGCGTTTGGATAAATTGAGTCAAATTGCTATCGGCAGAGGTCGCAAACTCGTTGAAGGCAAAGATGTTGCTATCATCACAATAGGAAAACCAGGTAATTTCGTCAGTAAGGCACTTGAAATCCTTAAGGAACGCAACGTTGATGTTCATCCTTCACATTACGACATGATATTTTTGAAACCTATCGATGTTGACCTTCTTGAAGATGCCTGCACAAAGCACAAATATATCATTACGGTTGAAGACGGTACAGTTATCGGTGGTTTGGGCTCTGCTGTGCTTGAATATATATATGACCGCGGTTACGACTGCAAGGTGAAGAGGCTGGGTATTCCTGACAATTTCATTGAACAGGGCAAACCAGCCGAACTATATCATCTGTGTGGTTTCGATGCCGAAGGAATCGCTAATGCAGTTATAAGTGTCAAGTAAAAGGATTTTAATCGTTCTTGTTGGGCTGACCTTTGCTTTTCAACTGTTCTCGCAGGATTACAGGGTCTGCGAATATGGGTTGAAAGCTCCTGTCGAACTTGTGATGCCGCGCCATTCATTCAGCCAATGTGATTATAGTCCGTGGATACTTGTTTTCGATGATGAATTCGATGGCAACAGTTTGGATATGTCGAAATGGAATTATGGTCCGAGAACGAGATACAGCAATAATGAACAGCAATATTACACTCATGGTGAGAATATTGAAGTCAGTGGCGGAACTTTGAAATTGATTGCGAAGAGAGATACATTATATGCCAGGGCTGCCGATTGGTTCGATGATGATGAAGAGTTATATGCCGATGGAAAGTATAGAGGAAGAAATCTGAGGCTTTTCTATTATACATCGGCTGATATTGAAACGAAAGACAAGTTTTCGTACGGGAAATATGAAGCAAGGATAAAAATTCCTAAAGGAAAGGGTTTTTGGCCTGCCTTCTGGCTTTTCGGTGCAGAGCCGGTTTATAATGAAATTGACATATTCGAATTTTGGAATGAGTATTCCAATAACGAATTTCTCCCTGACAAGTTATCAAAGGTCGATTATATGACAGTCCATTACGATCACGATGATGACGGAATTATCACAAGATGTGGTTCACACTATGAAGACGTTGATTTGTCGGAGGATTTTCACATCTACACATTAATCTGGGAAAAATATAGGATAGAATGGTATGTTGACGGGAAATTGAAATGGAAAGTATGCAGGTATTATAACAAGGATGGACGTGCAACGGACTGTTTCATAGATGCGATGCGTGAATATCTGTTGAATGGGCTTTTCCCGCAGGATCCAATGAATATAATATTGAATTTTGCCATTCAGGATGGAATAAACTCTCCCGACAACATCACAGTTTTCCCTAGTCAGATGGAAGTTGACTGGGTGCGGTATTATCAGCGATGAGTTATTCTGCGACCAATGGCAGGATACAAGTTTTCACCTGAATCCTAAAGAATCTTCTTCTCTTTCTCGATAGCTTCATCAAACTGCTCGGGGGTAATCAGACCTGACTTCAGGGCTTCCTCACGTAATGTGGTGCCGTTGACAAAGGCTGAACGCGCAATGTGTGAGGCATTGTCGTAGCCTATTATTGGTGACAGGGCGGTCACAAGCATCAGTGAGTTGTCGAGATTACGATTTATTATTGGCAGATTAGGTTCAATTCCTTCCACACAATGAACTGTAAAAGAATGAGATGCTTCAGCGAGCAAACGGGCTGACTCTATAAGGCAGTAGCCGAGCAGAGGCTTGAAGACATTGAGTTGGAAGTGGCCTTGACTGTTGGCGAAGGCTATCGTGTTGTTGTTGCCAAAGATTTTGGCGCAAACCATTGTCACGACTTCACATTGGGTCGGGTTGATTTTACCGGGCATAATGGAGGAGCCCAATTCGTTTGATGGGATGAATAACTCTCCTATGCCGCAGCGTGGACCGGAGGCATACAGCCTGATGTCGCTCGCTATCTTGTAAAGGCTCATTGCGGTTGTGTTGAGGGCAGCAGATGCGTTGGTGATGGCATCGTGGATTTCAAGAGATTCGAATTTGTTGTCAGACACTTTAAATTCGTATCCGCTGTAATTGTTGATGTATTCCACAGCTTTGAGGTCGAATCCCGGAGGTGCGTTGAGGCCGGTGCCTGTTGCGGTGCCGCCGATGGCAAGTACCGACAGAGGTTCAAGGGCATCCTTGATGTAGCCTATGCAGTGCTTAATCTGTGATGCGTATGCCGAGAACTCCTGTCCTAACGAAACCGGTGTTGCATCCATCAGATGGGTTCGTCCGGTTTTGATTATCGGCATAAACTCATCGGCTTTAAACTGCAGTGCCGACTGAAGGGTTACGAGGGCAGGAAGCGTATGCTCGCTGATAACTTTTGTGCAGGCGATGTACAATGCTGAAGGGAAGACGTCATTGGTTGATTGTGAGCGGTTTACATCGTCATTCGGGTGCAGGTATTTCACCTTGTCGATGAGGTTGCCGCCGTTGAGTATATGGCCAATGTTGGCGATGACTTCGTTGACGTTCATGTTGGTCTGCGTGCCGGAGCCGGACTGCCAGATGAAGAGTGGGAACTGGTCATCGTATTCGCCTGCCATTATCTTGTCGCAGGCTTTCATTATCAGATTGGCCTTTACGTGCGATATGGCGTTAAGGATATCGTTGGCTGCAGCTGCAGCCTTCTTTACCAATGCCAGCGCATAGATGACTTCCATTGGTATCGGGAAGATTGAGAATTCAAAATTGTTGCAGGCACGCTGCGTATTCGGGCCCCATAATTTGTCTTCTTCGACAATTACTTCGCCTAAAGTGTCTTTTTCTATTCTTTCCATAATGAACTGTTTTAACTGTTGCCGAATTGCATCAGGTAGGTCTTTATCATGTCGTTGAGGTCGCCGTCCATGATGGCCTGAACGTTGGATGTTTCATAGCCTGTGCGAAGGTCCTTCACGAGTTTGTAGGGCTGCATGACATACGAGCGAATCTGCGAGCCCCATTCGATTTTTTTCTTGGAGTCTTCGATTTCTTCCTGTGCTTTTTTTCTTTTTCTCATTTCGATTTCATAAAGCTGTGATTTGAGCATCTGCAATGCTTTTTCTTTATTTTGTAACTGTGAGCGCGTTTCCTGGCACTCGATTATGATGCCGGTCGGCTCGTGTGTCAGTCTCACTGCTGTTTCCACCTTATTGACGATCTGACCGCCCGGACCGCTTGAACGGAAAGTGTCCCATTTAATGTCGGACGGATTGACATCTATGTCAATGTTGTCATCGATGACGGGATAGACATATACTGATGCGAAGGAAGTATGACGGCGGCTGTTGGAATCGAAGGGTGAAATTCTTACGAGACGATGGACTCCGTTTTCGCCTTTGAGATATCCGAATGCAA
>JAFYJP010000107.1 GCA_017538085.1 Bacteroidales bacterium
AAAGGAGTTCTGCCCAAGGATAGTAGAACTGGAATGAAACTTCACTGTCCCATGAACCAGCAACCCATACCATATTAACATATTGACCTGTTGGGATAGTTACATCAGCACTGCCGCTTGAGCCTGAAGCCAATGTGACAGAAGCGAGAAGGTTACCGCCTTCGTCAGTAATGTGGATAGCACCACCATTCCAACCATCACCGAATGAGTCTTGCATGTCAACGTGATAAACGCACATAGCACCAACGAGGATAGAACCGCCTACTGAGCCGCCTAAACCTTCTTCGTTGAAAGACTGTACTGAATATGCATAAGTGCCTGGACCAGGTACTGCATCATCAACATAACTCATGTCGCCGCCAAGGGTAACATTTTCAAATGTAGCAATGATTTCACCGTTTCTCTTAACATAGAGAGATACATTGTCAAGAGGATCACCACCCATTGTAGTTGTTGGGTTGGTCCATGTCATAGTAACAACGAGCTCATCACCGTTCTTTGTAAGGGTGAGATTTGTTGGAGCTGCTGGCAGATTAGGATTGGAGTCAGTTGCTGTTGCAAAAGCTGAAGCCTGATCTGCGAATGTGCCTATGAGAGTAAAATCACCATTATCGAAATCATATTTGTATAACTGTGCTTCAAATGCATCAGCATTGAATGCTGCCCAGTAAGTTTCATTGGTTTCACGATCTGTGCCCAAGTCCTGGCCATAGTTTACTGTGAAGCCAAAATCCAATGAACCAAGAATTTCACCACTTACAGGATCACATTCAGTGATACCGTTAACTCCAGCATCGATAAGGAAAAAACGTCCAGTGTTGTCGATGTCAAGACCGAGGATGAAGTTGCCTGTGTTAACTGAATGGAAATAAGTACCGGTACCAGATGTAACATCAACGAGGTACAGAGCTGGAGAGTTACCAAGAACAAGACCGTACATCTGACCGTCAGCAGGGTTGTAAGCTATGCTCTGGAAAGCATTACCTGTTGCGATAGTTGTTACAGCACCTGTTGAAGGGTCAAGCTGAAGGAAATCGCCACCGTTTGATGAAACATAATATTGACCTAAATAATATTCAGCACCGTTGCAGAAATCTGAATATGAAGTTCCATAAGGAGTTGCATTTGCAGGTGCATTCAGTGTGAATTGATAAAAGTCAGAACCAGCCAGTTGGAACATAGCTTGTGAGGATTCACTCTTGTCATTTCTTACATTGTAAGCCTGATGTTGAGCCTTACCTGCCAAACCAAATGAAGGTTCAAAAGATTGTTTGGAGTTACGAATCTGTTCTTCTTTGAGAGCATCTTCGAGGAGAGATTGGTCAGCCATTGAAACAGCAGCGGTAGTTGACATACCGTTAACACTGGCAACCTTCTGAGTTTGGGTTTCCTGAGTAGCTGAAGCCTTGACAGCCTTGCCTACTGAAAACTCTTGTGCCTGTCCCAAAAATGGAACCACGCACGCCATTGCTAAAAATAATAAGAATTTCTTCATGATTAATAATTTAGTTATTAATTGGTTATTAATGGTTAATAATATTATTGAATCCTCTTTTATCCTTCATCATACGATAAAAACTTTTTATTCCGAGTTGCAAAGATAACCATATTTTTTATTGTTTCAACAAAAATGGGAAAAAATTTTTGCTTTTTCAACAACTTTATTAACATCATACGGTTGTCTTTAAGGGAAACAATTAATAATTAAGAAGTTACTATTTTGACTTGATATTGTCGCCACAATCGTTAACTATAGTACGATACCATTTCTCCGGATATTCAGGCTGCATCGGGAATTTAGCCTGTTTGGCATCAATACCGTTGGTTTCAAACTGCCCGTCCTTTTCGTACTTGATGTTGCCATCCATGTACTTTACAAGCAGATACACAAACAGATTTTCCCATTCATTATATGTCTGCAGCGTCTTCTCCGCCGAAAAGTCTGTCATCATTGCCACAGCTTCGTTAGGATCAGTGAAATACGCGTGGACAAGTTTGGAGTCGAATTGTAATACTTCGTTATAAAATTGAGATTCAAGACGTTTCTGAACTTTCTGGACATCAACAATCATGTCGCTGTAACGCGAATAAATGAAATTAGAAACCTTATTGAAGGTCCAGAACAATGAAGTCGGGGAATATTCGAGCATGGAGCCATTGCCCACCTTCACATTTTCCGGAATCCTGGTCATGCAAGCATGCATTGGGATATAGCACGATGAATAGGTGTCGTCCACACCCCACCAGATTATTCCGCCGACAGCATCCGGCAGCCAGCTGCGTGACTGTGAGACGAAAGAGAATCCGGTTTGTTGGGTTGAAGTGGCTCTCTCATGAATATATGTCTTGCCATCAAGCTTCCAGTCCATAGGACGCCAACGGTAAGGACAAGCGTATGGTCCGGCACCTACGTCGTTTCTCATATCCATAGTGGTGCCTTCATAATGGTCACGCATGATGTCATAGACATCGAAAAGCGTGAGCTTACGGTCAGGCTTAATCCACAGCGGGAACCGGTGCTTGAGGTTGTCGCCTCTTGCATAATCCTCATATTCAGCCATCTGGGCTTTATTAGCCTTCATGAATCCTGCCCAAACACGTGCCTCACAGCCTCTTGCACCACCGAAAGACAACGGACAATACACATCGCAGAAACTGAAATCCGAATCCTTGCCACTATACAAACCCTTTTTCTTTGCGAAGGATATGACATCTTTATGATAAGCGGTGGTTATACCTTTATTATAAATGTCCTCGAGATGGGTTGAGGAGATTGAGCTCTTATTGCCCTCCAGCGGGAAAGTGGTTATACGTGCCTGGTTAGCATGTCCGCTGATGTATCCGTCAGGAATCATGCGGGCAACCCATACTGCACCCTTCTCTCCTTCACCCTTGCCGATGATTTCCATAATCCAAACCTCTTCCTTGTCGGCTATTGAGAAGCTTTCGCCTTCACTAGCATAACCGTATTTCTCCATGAGGTCGGCGATAACATAAATGGCCTCGCGTGCAGTCTTGGCTCTCTGCAAAGCAATATAAATCAGACTGCCATAGTCCATTATCGCACCCGACTGGTGGTAAAGGGTTTCAAGACCGCCGTAAGTGGTCTCACCGATAGCAAGCTGATGTTCGTTCATGTTGCCTACCACGTTGTAGGTATGTTTCACCTGAGGTATCTGCCCCATATATTTGCCGGTATCCCATTCATAGACATCAAGCATGGTGCCTTCAGGCCAGTCGGCTGCATCCCAATGATACAATTCACCATATAGGACATGCGAATCGGCAGCGTATGTTATCATCGTGCTGCCATCAGCAGTAGCACCCTTTGTGAAGAGGAAGTTTGTGCAGCTGAAAGCCGCTGTACTCGTTATGAGAACAAAAAGTGACAATAGTAGTTTTTTCATATTGATAGATTTTAGTTGTTAAATTAACGATTTGATTCCCACAGCTTTACGCACTTCAATCATGGTTTTGCAAGCACTTTCGCGTGCCTGTTCGGCACCTTGGCGCACAACTTTGGCAAGATATTCATCATTAGAGCGTATATCCTTGATTCTTTCCCTCAAAGGGGTAAGGAAGGCATTTACATCCTCAAACAGCTGTTTCTTCATATCACCGTAGCGAATGGAGCAGTCGTTCCACTTGTCGTCGAAGTATGCGACCGTCTCCGGTGCAGACACTGCCTTCATGATGGTGAAAAGGTTATTGATATAATCAGGTTTCGGTTGGTTGGGCTGTGTAGGTCCGCTGTCGGTAAGAGCTCTCATTATCTTCTTTTTCAACACATTTGGTTCATCAGACAAATAGAGGCAATTGTCATTGCCTTCCGATTTTCCCATTTTGCCGCTACCGTCGAGCCCTGGGATTTTCACCAGTTCATGGCCGAAATTATAGGCGGTAGGTTCGGGAAAGATATTGCAGTTATACATGCGGTTGAACCTGTTGGCGAATGTGCGTGTCATTTCAAGATGTTGTTCCTGATCTTTGCCTACGGGGACTTTTGTTGCGCGGTGTATCAGTATGTCGGCAGCCATGAGGCATGGGTAGGTCAGCAGACCGGCGTTCAGGTTGTCGGGCTGTTTGCGTGCCTTGTCCTTAAAAGATGTGCACCTTTCAAGTTCGCCGAGGTAAGCGTTCATATTGAGATAGACATAAAGCTCTATGATTTCCGGTACATCACTTTGAACATACAAAGCCGACTTTTCGGGGTCGATACCTGCGGCAAGATATTCTGCAATCATCTCCTTGATGTTTTCTTGGAGATGTTCGGCAAGTGGATGTGTGGTCAGCGAATGGATGTCGGCGATGAAGAAATAGCACTTGTTTTCATCTTGCATCTTCACGAAGTTGATTAAGGCGCCGAGGTAATTACCAAGGTGAAGAAGGCCTGTCGGTCTGATTCCGCTTAATACTATATCCATAATAATTCTTTTTATATATATTAATAAGGTATATACAGGATTAGAGGTTGATTTCTTCCATCATGTTATTGAAGAACCTGAAATCCAATATATTATAGTTTTTCATGCAGCAGAGTTTCAGTTTGACATGATATTTTCTCTGCCATTTTTTCACGAGAGAGTTGACGAGTCCCTGGTTGAGATAGGCGAATACGAAAGGATGGACTCCCAACGTAAGGTTTTTCTCATTCTGTTCCTGGACAAGGTATTGCAAAGTTTCCTCTATATCCTCTTCGAGTTGCATTGACGGCTTGATAATACCGGTACCGTGGCAGGTAGGGCATTTTTCGAGGTCATTGATGGTGACTTCCGGTCTGATGCGCTGACGGGTTATCTGTATCAGTCCGAATTTTGTTGGAGGCAGCACAGTATGTCGTGCCTTGTCGTTAGCCATTTCTTCAACAAGACTGTCGAAGAGGAGTTTCCTGTCGCTGGCTTTTGCGAGGTCGATAAAGTCGATGACTATGATGCCGCCAAGGTCGCGAAGACGCAGCTGGCGTGCAATTTCACGTCCGGCTTCAAGGTTCACTGCCAAAGCGTTTTCCTCTATTGAGTCCTGATTGTTGTTGGCGCGCGGTCCCGAATTGACATCTATTACGTGGAGGGCTTCGGTTTTCTCGATATACATATAGATACCGTTTTTGATAGTCACTATCTTGCCGAACGAGTTTCTGATTTGCTTTTCCACTCCGTAGAATTCAAAGATATCACCTTTGCCTTTATATAATTTGAGTATGTCAACTTTTTCAGGGGCAATCTGTTTGAGATACTCTTTAGTATCGTCAAACAGTTTCTGGTCATTGACATTTATAGAGTTGAAAGATTCGTTGAGGACATCACGGAGAATGGCGTTAGCTCTGTCTATTTCGCTGAGGAGGATAGATAGAGGCTTAGCGTGTGCAAGGTTTTTCACCACTTTG
>JAFYJP010000108.1 GCA_017538085.1 Bacteroidales bacterium
ACATCAGGGGTGATACCGCCTCCGCCATAGACGATTCTGCCATTGTCGGTAAAATATTGTTTAGTGGTATCCACGGTATGAATGCTGTCGGCAAATTCAAGTTCACCCGACAGATAGCGTTCGTAGTATTCCTCATAATATTTTTCCTTGCCGTTTGCGTAAGAGCGTTGGATGCATCTGCCGCTTGGAGTGTGGTATCTTGCTACCGTGATGCGGACGGCAGAGCTGTCGTCAAGCTGCATTTGTTCTTGGACGAGGCCTTTTCCGAAAGTTGTTCTTCCCACGATGACACCTCTGTCGTGGTCTTGTACTGCACCGGCCACAATTTCACTTGCCGAAGCTGATGCTTCATTGACAAGAATTACAAGGTTCCCGTCAAGGAATTTGCCTTTGCTGAGAGCTACGCCGTTAACACGCGGAGAGTTGAGGCCTTCGGTGAAAACAATGAGAGAATTCTTCTTCAGAAATTGTGACGAGACTTCAATGGCAGACTTCAGCAAACCTCCTCCGTTGTATCGCAAATCAAGTATTAAATTGGTCATTCCTAAGAATTTCAGTCTGGAGAGGGCTTCGCTGAATTCCTGCGATGTTGTCATTGAAAAGGATGAAATCTTGATGAACCCGGTGGAGTCATCAATCATATATGCTATATCGACACTCGTGTTGGGAATTACATTTCTGACGATGTTGTAGTAGAGTGTGTCTGTGATGCCGCGGCGAACAATTCCAACATTGACTTCGGTTCCTTTCGGACCTTTGAGCAAATGCTGGACATCTTCGTTTTTGATACCTACTCCTGCAACTATACTGTCATTGACTTTAACTATCCTGTCACCAGCTCTTATTCCAACTTTTTCAGAAGGGCCGCCTTGTATGGTCTGAACGATGAAAATAGTGTCTTCTTCGATTCTGAACTGCACACCGATGCCTTCGAAGTTGCCTTGCATAGCCTCATCACTCGATTTCAGGTCTTTTGCGTTGAGATAAACCGAATGCGGGTCAAGTTCATCAAGCATCTTTTCCATTGCTATTGCTTCAAGCTCATAGTTGTCAACAGAATCGACGTATTTGGCATCGAGAAGATTGATGAGTTTGTTGAATCTTGCGGTGCCTTGTTCTGTATTGTTTTGTTGAGGCATGTTTCCCACAGGCATGATGTAGGTTGCAAGAAACAGACCTGCAATGATGGAGCATACAATGATGAGCGGCAAGTATATTTTGGTTTTTGTTGACATGATATAAAGAAATTAATTATTTGCTGTTGAAGTTTGACATGGTGAAGCTGGGACCTGCGGTCACGAAACTTTTTATAGCTTCTGCTGCGATTTCGAGGCGTGGCTGGATGGTGTTTTTCATTTCTTCGTCTGAAATTTTACCAAGTACATAATCTATCTGTTCGCCATAGTTGAAATCGTGTCCGATACCAAAACGCATACGACTGAATTGCTGTGTGTTAAGAGTTTCAATGATATTGTTCAGACCGTTGTGTGAGCCACCGCTGCCTTTGGTTTTGATTCTTATTCTGCCCAAGTCGAGGTCAAGGTCGTCAGAGATAACGAGAAGGTTTTCCAAAGGGATATTCTCCATATCCAACCAATATCTGACGGCTTTGCCGCTGAGGTTCATGAAAGTTGTGGGTTTGAGGACTATCAGGATTCTGCCTTTGTAGCGCATGGTTCTTACAAATCCATAGCGTCCGGCTGTAAAGGGTTCGGCAACATCTTTGGTAAGTTCGTCTGCCACCATCCATCCGATGTTATGGCGTGAACGTTCATATTCTTCCCCTGGATTACCCAGACCTACAATAAGATACTTTGCCATTTTTTTTGTACCCGAGGCCGGAATCGAACCGGCACGAGTTACCTCAACGGTTTTTGAGACCGTCGCGTCTACCTATTCCGCCACTCGGGCTTTGCGGATTTATTTTGCGGTGCAAATGTACAACAAATAATTTAATTGCATCGCAATTATCGCAAAATTTATGATTCCTTTATCATGTGTACGTCCAACTGAGGGAATGGGAAGGATATTCCCTTCTTAGGAAGGGTAGTGTATATGGCATCGTTGATATCGAACTTTACTCCCCAATAGTCGGACGATTTGACCCAGGCGCGCACGGTGTATTCTATGCTGCTCTCCTTCATGGCTGCAAGTGCAATGAAAGGATCCTGTGCCCCTGATGTGGAAGAGTCAAGCACTCTCTTGTCGGCAATGAGAATCTGCATGATTTCCTTTTTAACAGCTTCACTGTCAGAGCCGTATGACACGTCAACACCCCAATCCACACGGCGCAGCGTCTGTGATGAGTAGTTGTTGATGGTGCCGTTGAAAAGGGCACCGTTTGGGATGATGATTTCCTTGTTGTCAACGGTGATGATTTTTGTGCTCACAATGTTCATTTCTTTGACGGTGCCGGAGAATCCTTGTGCCTCTATGAAGTCACCGGATTTGAAAGGCTTGAAGATGAGCAGCATGATTCCGCCGGTGAAATTCTGTACTGTTCCGCTCATAGCCATGCCTATTGCCATGCCACCTGCAGCGAGAAGGGCAGCCAGGCCGGTAGTGTTAATACCCAAAGCGGCTATTGTTGCGGATATAAGCAGTATCCAAAGAATTATTGCCACAAGGCTGTCGGTGAATGATATCAGCGCAGTATCGTTTTCCTTACGTTTGCCCATACGTTTGCGCACCCCTTTGCGCACCATTTTGATAATCCAGGCCCCCAACCCTAAAATAACGAGGGCTGCAAGCACCTTCAGTCCGAAATGAATCGCCGATTCAGTGAGGGATGAAACAATCTCATCCGGACTTTTTGACCCAAGGGCTTTAATGGCAGTTTCGCCGCTGTTCTTTATAGAATCGGCGGCAGCTTGTGCTGAGGCTATTGCTTCAGTCGATTGTAAGAAAATGAAGTTTGACATGAGTTTTTTGTATTATTGAAATTGGTTTTTATTGAAATTGGATTGAATAATTTATTGGCAACACCATTCTGACACGGACGGGTTTGTTGCCGATCTTGCCGGGTTCCCATTTCGGAAACAGCTTGACGACACGTATTGCCTCTTCTTCACAGGCTTTGTTGAACCCTTCCTCAATGCCGACATTGCCTACGGAGCCGTCTTTTTCAACGATAAACCATACCTTGACAATTCCTTGTGCCCTGATGTCCTGTGCTGATTGAGGATATACGAGATGTGTCTGCAGGAAAAGGGGAAGTTTGTCCATTCCACCCTGAAACTGAGGAAATGTCGTAAGCTTGTTGGTGAGTTCATATATGGTGGTGTCATTGTCAGAGACTTCATTTGCATTCTCCATGACAACGTTGTTGGTATTCATATCAGGAACTATTTTCCTCATTTCATTGTCAACGGCTGCTCTGAAAATCTGTGAATCGTGTCGAGCCTGTTCCTCAGGAGTCATCGTCTTACCAGCTGTGTTTGAAACAGTCCCTTTTTCAGTCGTGTCTTTCTTTTTGCCCTGCTGGTTGCTGCATGCCGTGATACACAATGCGGCGATTATGGCAATTATTGTGACAAGATGTCTTTTCATGTTATTCAGTAAATAATTTGATGATGTTGAGTATGACCTGTGAAGCTTTTTCCATGCTTTCGAGAGGGACGTATTCCATTTTTCCGTGGAAGTTGTGGCCTCCGGCGAAGATATTGGGACACGGAAGACCCATGAACGACAGATTGGCTCCGTCTGTACCTCCTCTGATAGGCTGGATTTTCGGCTTTATTCCTGCCATTTCCATGGCTTTTATTGCCTTTTCTATAATCTGGTAATGAGGTTCAACCTGTTGGCGCATGTTGTTGTACTGGTGCTTTATTTCCAGTGTTACAATGTTGCCGTATTTTTTGTTGATGAAATCGACAGCATCGGCAATTATTTTCTTTTTTGCCTCAAATTTTGAGGTGTCGTGGTCACGGATGATGTATTGCATGGTTGATTCCTCCACAGTTCCAGTAAAGTTGATAATATGGATGAATCCTTCGTAGTCGCAAGTGAATTCAGGACGCTGTTCTACGGGGAGCATTCCGTTGAGTTCCATTGCCACGAGAATTGCATTTATCATCTTGCCCTTGCCATATCCGGGGTGTATGTTGCGGCCCTGGATGTGGACTTTTGCACCTGCTGCGTTGAAATTTTCATATTCGAGTTCACCGATTTCACCGCCGTCAATTGTGTAGGCATATTTTGCACCGAATTTCTTGACATCAAACTTTGCCACACCGCGACCTATCTCTTCATCAGGCGTGAAGCCTATTTTAATCTCACCATGTTTGAAATCAGGATGTTCCATGATGTATTCTGCCGCATACATTATGGCTGCCACACCGCCTTTGTCATCGGCACCGAGAAGCGTGTTGCCGTCGGTGGTAATCATTGTTTGTCCCTTATACTGTGCCATCTCAGGAAATTCCGAGACTTTGAGTGACAGGTTTTTCTCCTTGTTGAGCAGTATGTCGCCACCGTCATAGTTTCTGATAATCTGCGGTTTGATGTCGGCTCCGGAAGCGTCCGGCGAAGTGTCAACGTGTGAAATGAAACCTATAGGTGGAATATTATTGCCAGCATTTGACGGGATGGAGGCCATAACATAACCATATTCGTCAAGGGTGGCTTCTATTCCCATTGCCTTCAGCTCGTTAAGGAGCATGTTGAGGAGGTTGAACTGTTTCTGTGTGCTCGGCTGACTTTCAGACTCAGGGTCCGACTGTGTGTCAACCGAAATGTATCTTAAAAATTTATCTAATAATTTTTCCATGTTGTTTGTATTAATCTTCAATTTCTGCGCGTTTTGAATCCCATATCATGTATATGATGAGGGCTATGTACATTATCAGGGCTATAAGTCCTGCAAGAGATGTCGAGGAGAATGGTTCTCCCGATGCGGTCATGGCTGTGAGGTTGACGTTGGCGAATTTGAGGATTGCGCTTACAACGCCCATGAGAGCGCCGCCGGCAATGAAGCCCGATGCGATAAGCGTGCCTCTGTTATAGCGTGCCGCGTTGAGCTTTTCGTTTTTGCTGCGTGAGTTTACGTACCATGCAATTGCTCCACCAATAAGAAGAGGGATGTTGAGGTCGATAGGGATGAACATACCTAATGCAAATGGAAGAGCCGGAACTTTTATCAACGTGAGAATCAGTGCGATGGCTGCACCTATGCCGTAAAGCAACCATGGTGCATTTCCGCCTGACATCATCGGTTCTATCACCGCTGACATCGCATTTGCCTGCGGTGCCACAAGAGCACCGTCACCTACAAATCCGTATGCTTTGTTCAATACCATTATTACGCCTGAAACTGTTGCGGCTGCAACGATTACACCGACAAACTTCCAGATTTCCTGATTCCTCGGAGTTGTGCCAATCCAATACCCGACTTTCAAGTCGGTGATGAAAGCACCTGCAACTGCAAGAGCCGTGCAAACAACGCCGCCTATTATCAGAGTCGCCGTCATTCCTTCAGAACCGCTAAGTCCTGCAGCAACCATCACCAATGATGCAAGTATCAGAGTCATAAGCGTCATTCCGCTGACAGGGTTTGAACCGACTATTGCAATTGCGTTGGCAGCCACAGTAGTGAACAGGAACGATATCACGGCGACAACCAGAATGCCTATGATGGCATGACCGGCGTTGTGGACTACTCCGAACCAGAAGAATAAGAATGTGATGATGAGCACCACAATGATACCTATGACGATGAATTTCATGGACAAGTCTTTGTCAGTGCGGTCAATAGTTATATTTTCGCTTTTCTTTCCTTTGAATTCATTTGTGGCAAGTTTGACCGATGACTTGATTACGCCCCATGATTTGATGATGCTGATGAGACCGGCCATAGCGATGCCGCCGATGCCTATATGACGTGCATATCCTGAAAAAATCGCTTCGGGAGACATCTCACCGATGGTCTGTGTGATGCCTGTGTTCATAAGGTCTATCACCTGATTGCCCCAAAATATGTTCATGCCGGGGATGATGATGAACCATACTAACAGCGAGCCGCAGCAGATGATGAAGGCATATTTGAGGCCGATGATGTATCCCAATCCGAGGACTGCAGCACCGGTGTTGACTTTGAACATCAGTTTTGCGTTGTTGGCAAGAGTGTTGCCCCAGCCCATCATCCTTGTGGTTATTGTCTCACTCCACCAGCCGAAGGTTGAAACTATAAAATCGTACAATCCGCCTATCAAACCACTGATAACCAGCAACATCGAATCTTTGCCCTTCTTCTGTCCGCTGACAAGCACCTGTGTGGTGGCAGTGGCTTCCGGGAAAGGATATTTGCCATGCTGTTCCTTCACAAAATATCTTCTGAAAGGTATGAGAAATAAAATTCCGAGGACACCGCCAAGCAGCGAGCTTAGAAACACCTGCCAGTAATTGATGCTGATACTGTAGCCTTTGCCTTGCAGAATATACAAAGCAGGCAGTGTGAATATTGCACCGGCAACCACACCGCCGGAACAGCCACCAATCGACTGTATGATGACATTTTGAGACAGCGCATCAATTTTCTTTGCAACTCCCGACAGACCAATGGCTATAATCGCTATAGGTATGGCTGCTTCAAAGACCTGTCCAACCTTTAAGCCGAGATAGGCGGCAGCTGCTGAAAATAATATGGTCATCAGCAAGCCAATTGTCACAGACCATGCTGTAACTTCTTTATATCTTTTGTCTTTTGATAGTATGGGTTCGTATGTCTCACCAGGTTTCAGTTCACGGTGGGCATTTTCCGGTAACCCTTTCGGAATGTTTTCTGATTCTGCCATTTTTAAATAGTTTTTATTTTGCAAAAATACCAATTTTTTATCAAAAACCAATCGAAAATCAAAGTGATTGAAGTCTTGTCTTCTCAGTTTGATTACAAAGGGTACTGCTGCAGGTTCAAGCCACTCTTCACAATTGGATGTCACCAAATTCAGGGAAAGTCAGGTGAAGGAGTGAAAGTCTTGTTAACCACTGCGCTAAGTGATATAAAATACATAGTTAGCGCGGTGTTTCAACCATATAATAATGCGTTAAGCCATCAAAAAAATGGGTTAGCGCACCAAATTAATTGCAAAATTGTTTGTAATTACAAGAAAATCTGTATTTTTGCACATCGAAAATAAAACACAGATTGTATGGGCAACAAGCAACTCATAGGCAGAGAGGAAGAAATACGGCAACTCGACGACATTTGCAGTTCGGGCAAGGCAGAATTTGTGGCTGTTTATGGCCGCCGCCGAATCGGGAAAACCTTTTTGGTGGATTCTTATTTCCGAATGGAATATGACTTTTTCATGGCGGGCATGTACGAAGCCTCCAATCAAGAGCAACTGGCAAATTTCGCACATCAATTGTCGCTGTACTCGAAGAAGATACAGCCGGCCCCAAGCAATTGGATGGAAGCGTTTTTCCATCTTCAGGAATACCTGCAAGGCTTAGGTGAAAAAGGACGGGTTGTGGTGTTCATCGACGAGCTTCCGTGGTTCGACTCGCCTCGGTCGCGTTTCCTGAAAGCCTTCGAATTGTTCTGGAACGGGTGGGCCTCGAAACAGGACAACCTGAAATTGGTGGTGTGCGGATCGTCCACTTCATGGATGACCAACAAACTGATTGGCAACCGTGGCGGCTTACATAACCGTGTCACCCGACAAATCCGCTTGCGACCGTTCAATTTGCACGAAACCGAGCTTTTTTTGCGGTCGAAAGGCTTTGACCTGCCCCGAAAACAAATCGTGGAAACCTATATGGTGATGGGTGGAACCCCTTTCTATTTGGATATGATGCGGAGGTCGCAAAGTGTGGCGCAAAATATCGATACCCTGTTTTTTGCTGAAAATGCCCCGTTGAGAGACGAATTCGGTTTCTTGTTCAAGTCGTTGTTCAACGATTCAGGGCTGTACAAGACTGTGGTAGAAACACTTGCGGCAAAAGCGAAAGGCCTTACGCGACAGGAAATCATTGATGCCTCCGGGCTGGCCGATAACGGGTATCTTTCCGAAATGCTTGAAAACCTGAAACGTTGCGACTTCATTCGCAGCTACCATGCCTATGGCAAGAAAGAGCGTGATGCCTTGTATCAGCTGACGGACTTGTATTCCTTGTTCTACTTGCGCTTCGTGAAAGACTATTCGGGTCGCGATGAGCATCGTTGGAGCCATTCGTTGGACGCTTCTGCGGCATGGCAGGGTTATGCTTTTGAGCAAGTTTGCCTGCACCATATTCCGCAGATTAAGAAGAAGTTAGGCATTAGCGGAATACAGACGGATGTCAGTTCATGGTTCGCGAGGCCTTATACCGACAATGATGGCACAGCATGGCAAGGCGGGCAAATCGATCTTCTGATTGACCGCAAGGATGGGGTCATCAACCTTTGCGAGATGAAGTTTTCCGACAAGGAATATGTCATCACGAAGGATTATGACAAAAACATGTGCGACCGCATGGCGACGTTCCGCCATCACAGCAAGACACGGAAGGCGCTGCACCAAACCATGGTGACCACATTTGGCGTGGCTCACAACGCCTATTGGAACAACATCCAAAGCGAGGTTATGATGGACGACTTGTTTGATCTGGCATAAAAAAGTCCAAGGTTGGTGGATTTTTGATTTCCATTTTACCCCTTGATTGCTTTCATCAATGCCGAGTGAAATCATAATCAGCGATTTACTTGCTTATTATCACTGCTACAGATGGGAAACCCAATGCAAACCGCGTAGAGATGAGATGATAACCCAAGCTTTGAGACGTTGCTTCGTGTTTTTTTTCCTGACATTGGGCATTTCGTCAAAACAATGATTATCTTTGCCGCCATGAAACCATTCCGTTACATCGTTGGGTCGCTGCTCCTGCTCTCCTTCGTGGCTTGCAGTAGGCCGTCGCAACACGCCTCGGGAGTGGATTTTCAGGAGGCTCAGATTCAATATGATAGCGGGTTTGTGCTTTCGAGTCAAGACAGTTTGTTGGCGGCATTTCCGCATTTCATCCGAGTGGCCGAAAAATTGGAGTATCTTCCAGCTGACATGAC
>JAFYJP010000109.1 GCA_017538085.1 Bacteroidales bacterium
GAATATCCTGTCACTCAAAAGTGTGACCAGAAGGATGATTATTTCGGAACCATAGTCGAAGACCCTTATCGCTGGCTCGAAAACGATACATCGGCGGAGACCGCTGCATGGGTGAAGGCTGAAAATGAGGTGACATTCAAGTATCTTGACAAAATACCGTTCAGGTCTGAAATAAGGGAACATTTGAAAGAACAATGGAACTACCCGAAGGTTTCTTCACCGTTTAAGATAAACGGACGCTGGATGCAGTACAAAAATTCTGGTTTGCAGAATCAAAGTGTACTATATCTTCTTGAAAATTATGATGATACTGTGGGAACTATTTTGCTTGACCCAAACAAGCTGTCGGATGACGGAACAGTTGCACTTACAGACATTGAAATCTCAAACGATGGCAAAACATTGATTTACAGTATAGCACGCGGCGGCAGCGACTGGAATGAAATCATGTTCATGGACATCGATTCACGCAAGGGGCTTGAAGACCATCTCAAATGGATAAAGTTCTCAGGAATTGATGCATACAAGGATGGAATTATCTATAGCCGTTACCCTGAACCTAAAAAGGGTGATGAACTTACCGCTATGAATGAAAACAGCATGGTTTATTTTCATAAAATCGGAACAGGACAGTCGGAAGATGCCCTCATATATTCTGACCCAGCACATCCAATCAGAATCAACTCCATATCGACTGATGAATCCGGCGAATATCTGTTCCTCTACGGCTCGGAGGGAACATCCGGCAACACTATGGCTTTCAAAAAAGAAGGCGACAAAAGATTTATGCCAATTGTTGACGACTTCGAGAACAACATTTACCTTGTCGAAGTCATTAACGGCAAATTTTATCTTTATACCGATATTGATGCCCCACGTTACAGATTGGTTGCTGTTGACCCGAAGAATGTGGCAAGGTCGGCATGGACCGAAATTATCCCTGAAGATGACTGTGTGTTAGAAGGAGTCAGTGCCCTTCACGATAAACTTATCGCTTTTTACCTCAAAGATGCACATACATTGGTAAAGGTGTTTGATAATAATGGTAAGTATTTGTATGATATTGATAATGAGGGCGTTGGCAGTATATCGGGATTCGGTGGCAAAAAAGATGATACTTTGACATTCTATTCATATACATCTTATAATGTTCCTTCAATCACATATAAATATGATGTTGACAACAACGTTTCCACTGAATTTTACCGTTCGAAGATAAAATTTGATTCCGAAAATTACATCACTAAGCAGGTGTTCTTCAATTCTAAGGATGGTACTAGGATTCCGATGTTTCTGACATATCGCAAGGACATTGAACTTAATGGCAAGAATCCGACCATGTTATATGGTTACGGTGGATTCAATAGCAGCCTGACCCCATCATTTTCCATTTCACGCCTGCCGTTGCTTGAACGTGGCGGTATTTATGCTGTTGTTAATCTTCGTGGCGGTGGCGAATACGGTGAAGATTGGCACAAGGCAGGAACAAAGATGAACAAACAGAATGTGTTTGACGACTGTATAGCCGCTGCAGAGTACCTTATCGCCAACAAATACACATCTCCTGAATATCTTGCTTTGTCAGGTGGTTCGAATGGCGGACTTCTCGTTGGGGCTGTCGTCAACCAGCGTCCTGACTTGTTTGCAGTTGCTTTGCCGGCAGTGGGCGTGATGGACATGCTTCGCTATCACAAATTCACCATAGGCAAACATTGGGCTGTCGATTACGGTACAAGTGAGGACAGTAAGGAGATGTTTGAATATCTTTACGGATATTCTCCTTTGCATACCATAAAGGAAAATGTGGAATATCCTGCTGTATTGGTCACTACTGCCGACCATGATGACAGGGTGGTGCCGGCACATTCTTTCAAATATGCAGCTACATTGCAGGAAAAATATCATGGTGACAAACCTGTTTTGATTAGAATAGAGTCGCAGGCAGGTCATGGCGCTGGAAAACCTACAGAAAAGAGTATCAACGAGATAGCTGATGTGATGTCGTTTATGTTCTATAATATGCCTAAAAAGAAATAATTAAATGAAAAAAAATAGTTTTGCTGGCCATTTCGCCATACTTATCGCAAACACATTGTTCGGAGTCGGTGTCCCTGTCAGCAAATTGTTGCTTGACAAATGGGTGACACCAATGGGTTACATGGCATCGCGAAGTTTTTTCGCGGCATTAATCTTTTGGGTTATTGCGATGTTTATGCCGAAGGAAAAAGTTGAACGCCGAGACTTGATTATCATTCTTTTGGGCGGCGTTATGGGCTTTGTCATTTCACAGACGCTGACAGCATGGGCATTAGTATATACAACTCCGACATATTATGCGTTGGTGGCTGCGCTTGTCCCTGTTATTGTGATGCTTATGGCGGCATTGTTTATCGGTGAGAAAATAACAATGTTAAAGTTTATCGGCGTTTTGGTGGGCATAACCGGTGCTCTTCTGATGGTTTTTAAGGTCGGGGATAACGGCAGTGGCCGCAATGACATGTTGGGAATTATGCTTACCTTACTGAGTGCCGTCACATGGGGATTATACCTGATTATTACCCGTAAGGTGTCAGATAAATATACACCGGTGACCCAGATGAAGTGGGTGTTTCTGATTTCTGCGGTTATCACGGTGCCTTGGGCTTTGTTTGGTGACGGCCTCGGTCCGCTTTACACTTCAGCCGTTGAAATGAGTGGAGTTCTGGAAATGGCATTCATAGTGGTCTGCTGTACAGTCCTCGGATATTTCCTAATCCCATACGCCATGAAATACATCGGTGCCACTACCGTCAGTGTTTATACAAACTTACAGACAATAGTGGCATCGTTTGTGGCTATTATTATCGGACAGGATATACTCACCTGGGATAAACCAGTGGCTCTTGTACTGGTATTGCTTAGTGCTTATATCGTTAATGTGGCTGCAGCGAAGCAGGCTAAGTAGAAATTGACGGAAAAATCTGCTAAAATTGGATTCCGTACATTAAACCTTTATAGTTCAGGCTTCCTGAAATAATGGATGTCGGATGTTCCACATTAAGGAACAGAGCATCTTTAATTGTTATTGAACGGGTTTTGTCACTGTTGGTTGACAACGTGAACGTACCATTAATTCCCATATACCCCGTATCCCATGTTTGTCCTGTGAGGTCAAAGTCAGTGATAATGAACGCTGTAGGGAATTTCCCCAAACTACTCAGCGAATATGTCCCATCGGCCATTTCTCCTTCTCCTGCGATTAAGAAAATTTGTTTGTAGTTGGTTGAGAAGAATGCCATACAGTTTGTGACATATTGGGAGTATTGTGATAGTGAGTCTGGCATCAAGCTGCTCAAATCCAAGATACTTGCCATACCAATCTGATATTTTTTGTTACTAATGGTGAACTCGTTGTTATCAGACATGGTTATGTTGTCCAATGTTCCTTCATAGTTAACGGCTACGTTGTAATTAGTGGAAGAACCGCTGTAAATGGCTGAGCAGTTGACAAGGATAACAGAATATGTGTTGCCCTGTTGTGTGATGACAAGAGTACCGCTGTCGCATTTGTAGAGTTTGCCGTTGTATATTGTTCCGTCTTTGATTAATTCAGGCAGTTCTGCCATACTGGCTTCCTCAAGAGCATAAATTGTTATATTGTCTTGGGCTTTTGATGAGGAAAGCTCGTATGAACCTGGAACTATGCCGTTGCCAAATATGATGCAGACCGCATTGTTATTATAATCCGTCAGATCCTTTGTTGTGAGAACTATTACCTCATCATCGTCATCGTCATAGCTGATTGCCGTTGCCGCCTTGATGTTGAATGTTTCCCCACCTATTACAAATGTCTGCAGGGCGGTTGTGGGTTCAACTTTTGAATCCTTATTGCAGCTTGAAAACACTACTGCAAAGCATGAAATGAGTAATAAACTAAAAAAAACGTTTCTTTTCATATTTAATGATTATTCGATGTTAATTGCAAAACGAATGTTTCCTGTTTTAGGATGATATTGTTTTGTTTTCTTCTATGATGTCTCGCAGCATTTTATCGTAATTTGGTGCTGCGTGTGACAGGGAACACACTTGTCCGTCTTTGACAAAGCAGTGCCTTGATGAGGCGACGGCTGACACGTTGCCGGTTGATGTGTTACGCATATTATAGTCGAAAATAATCTGTGCTCCGGTATATTTCCCGATTGTGATATCAATCTCAATAATATCTGAGTAAGTGCTTGGACTTTTGTATTTTACATCTATGCTCACGACAGGTGACATTATTCCCTCGTCTTCCATATTGCGGAATGACAGCCCGATGCTGTCAAGAAGGGACAGACGTGCTTCTTCCATCCACTTTACATAGTTGGAATGGTGGGTGATGCCCATTTTGTCGGTTTCGTGATAATGAACAATTCGCTTATACGTGTACATGATTTAAATGTTCTCAAATTGCAAAAAAACATTATGTGTGATTGCTGCTGTTTTTGTATGAAGTTAGGTTCCTAAGACCATGGGCAGGGCGCTGGAACAGATGAATGAATGTTACAGTTCGCGGGTGGCATTGGTCAGCCATTTCCTGTCTGCCTCATCAGAAAGGTGGGGGAGCAGAGTCTCCCGCACATGGCTATGGTAGTCGTTCAGCCATGTGCGTTCTTCCATGGTGAGCATCTCGACTATGACAGGACGCAGGTCGTAGGGGCATAATGTGAGCGGTTCAAATTTCAGAAATCTTCCGAACTCATTTTCCTCGTCCAACACGCATAACAGAGTGTTCTCAATTCGCACGCCGAACTTGCCTTCCACATAGATTCCCGGCTCGTCGGTCACATTTTGTCCTGCATGAAATGGCAGGACGGTGTCTTTACGATGGTTTTTTCTTATCTGACAAGGGCCTTCATGAACGCAAAGACGATGTCCTACACCATGGCCTGTTCCATGACCGAAGTCGTATCCGGCATGCCATATTGGCATACGTGCAGCAGTGTCTAATTGCAGACCGGTTGTGCCGTCAGGGAAGTGAATGTTTTGTAGTTGCAGATGGCCTTTGAGAACCAACGTATAAACTTTCCGTTCTTCTTCCGTCAGTGGTCCTAATGGAATTGTGCGCGTGATGTCAGTGGAGCCGCAGTCGTAATGTCCTCCGCTATCCAACAGCAGAAAACTCTTCTGTTCCAACGGTATGTCAGTTTCAGGTGATGGTTCGTAGTGAACAATTGCACCATGTGCCCCATAACTTGCTATTGTTTCAAAGGAAAGACCGCGGAAGCCTGGCTGTTCTGCGCGCAGTGATGTCAGCAGTTTGTCAACATAAACCTCTGTCCATCCCTTTCCTTTTGTCTCGTCAAGTCGGCGCAGGAACTTCACCATGGCAATTCCGTCACGCAGATGTGCCTTGCGAAACCCTTTCTGTTCTATCGGATTTTTGATGGAGCGCCATACTGAAATCGGAGTTTCCCCCTCCAAGTGTCGCGGGGCATTTTCGTACTGTTCCAATGAGATGTTCAGACTTTTCAGATATGCTTCAATGTCCGGTTCAATCTGTTTTTTATGCACATACAAAGTATGAATGCCTTCCTCTTGCACTAAGAGGAAGGCGATTATAAATGGGTTAAACGGGATGTCGTTGCCGCGCAGATTCAAGAGCCATGCTATTTCTGACAGATCGGTCACCAACACTGATTCTTTGTTTTGCGATTTCAGCCATTGGATGAGGCGGTTCAGCTTGTTGTCCGCCTTTTCTCCAGCTATTTCATCGGGCATCCTTTCTGCTTTGCTCAATGGAAAAGCGGGGCGGTCGGGCCACATTATGTCGAACGGGTCGGTTTTTACAGCCATTGCATCAACTCCTGTCAGCAGTTCTTCCTTCAGCGCAGGTGTCATCATGTCGTTGCAATAGCCCACCTTTCCCTTCACATTATTGCGGAGCCATTCGTTCACAGTAATGTCAACAAGGTCTTTCATCAGGCGGTAAGGTGTGTCCTTGAGTTGTTCTTCTGCCTGAAGCCAGTATCGGCTGTCGGTCCACAGCAATGCGTCCGTCAGAGTGACAACTGCTGTTCCGGCACTGCCGGTAAAGCCGCTTACCCATCTGCGGCATTGCCAGTGTTCGGCAACATATTCTGAGTTATGGGGGTCCATTGTAGGCACCACCATGGCCTTTATTCCTTGTACTTTAATCCATATACGCAGCTCTTCCACGCGCTTTCCAATTTCTTTGCTCTTCATAGCATGGATCTTTGTTCTGTTGGGTGGGATTGCCTTACGGCAGTTCGTTCAAAGTGGAATTGTCTTCGTATTCAGTGCCGTTCCATTCGCCACCCGAGAAAATATACACGTTGCCTTCAGCACAGCCTGTAAAAGAGTTGCCGCTGTGGGTTACGTTGCTCCAGTTGCCGATGTAGTCGATGCCAACGCCGTTGTAGTTGCTCGGACCGAAAACGTTGTTGGTGAGGGTGAGCTTGGCATCGCTGCCAATCCAGAGGCAGGTGCGTTCGCTGCCATAATCGCCGATACCGCAATTCATGATCTTGGCGTTGTTGATGAGGTTGCCGGTGCGGTTGCTCCAGAACAGGATTCCTCTCCAAGGATCTTCAGCGTTCTTTGCTCTGAAAATGACAGGTTGGCTTTCTGTGCCATTCACTTCCAGTCGGCTGTCGTCACTGACGATGAGTTCTTTGTCAGGGGCAAACACGAACTCCGCGCCTGCGTTAACAATCATCTTGGCATTTTCACACACATTGACTCCATCTATGGCATAGTAGGGAATGCCTTGGTTGTTAATGGTGGCGGTTTGTTGCTTATCTAACCAGTAGGCATCAACAGTAATCATGTTGTTGGTGTTGTTGGTGTAGGTGTTGCCGCCGCCAAGGATGCCGGCTTTTTCGTAAGCGTTGATCCACAAAGGATAGTTGACGTTTTTGATGGTGTTGTTCTCGAATGCGGTGAACATGCCTTCGAAATATAGTTCCACGCCGTTCCCCAGTCCGCCGTTGATGAGGCAGTGCTTCATGGAAAGTTTGCCTTCATTGCTGATTACGGTATTTTCGTTGGAACCGCCATTGATGAATTCAACATACTCGAACTGGTTGTCGTTGCGTTTGGAGTGGATGATGATTCCATGCCAAGCACCAGGATTATTGTTGTTGAGCGGGTTAACGAGGCGGATGGGCTTTTCAGCAGTACCGACCATCTTCAAGCCAGCGTTTTCACCCACGTCCAAACCACCGTCAGTACCGGTGAACATGATGGTCACACCGGGCTCAATGGTAAGGCAGGCGTTGCCTTCGATGTAGGTCCAGCCGTCGATTATGTAGTCAACATCCAGTCCGCGGTCGGGCCATGTGGTGTTGGCGCTGATGTTGCCTGACCAAGTTGTCGGATCGGTACCACCACCATTGGCGTCAATGGTAACTGTGGACTTGTAAACCACAGAGGAGCCGTCCTCGGCAGTCACAGTGAAATCAACAGGATTGGTGAAGTCAACTTTAGAGCCTGATGCAGGAGTCACAGTTGCTTTGTCAGAAATGGTGATGATAGGTACCAGGCCAGTGATGTCGGTCCCCTCAGGAACGACTGCCACGATGGTCTTGGCACTCTCGGTTATAACAGCCTCAACAGCTGGTGATGCAAATTTGAATTCAAGGATTTTCTTTTCGCTGCTTTCTCTTTGGCAGCTCGCCAGCATTGTTATGGCTGCCAGCGCGATGATAAAAACTTTACTGAGTTTTTTCATATTAGATAAGTTTTTAGGTTAGTAATCTGGATTATTGTTCGTCATTGTCTAAACGGTTTGCATAGCTAATTATTGCATAACCTTGTGTTTTATCACAAATATCGTGCCTTAACCTCTACTGCTCTGATTGAGACACCAAACTCGAAAAAAAAAACAAAAATTCTTGCATATTCAAAAAAATATGTATCTTTGCAACATCAAAACGATATCAAAATAATATCATCTATGGAAACAAAAGAATTTGAATTTA
>JAFYJP010000110.1 GCA_017538085.1 Bacteroidales bacterium
GGAGTTGCTCCAAAGTTTCAGACCGGGATACAGCCAGCCGAAAACACGCCTTCTTCCCCCTTCCTTTATTATCGTTATTTGTTGGTCGTAATAACCTATAAAGCATTCATTATCAATCTTGTGACCGCTGAGAATGTTGCCACTGATGATTCTTGTCTCATCTGTGTCAAACCCCGATTTTTCAACAGATTTCAAAGTAAATGCGTCTTTGAGAGATGCTCCGTTGATGATTTTGACGTATCGCGGGTTGCCGGCTACCGGACCAGTGATGGCAATTGTTTTTGTAAAGTCAAGCTGTCGGTCGAGAAACAGTCTGCCAATGGTGGCAACGTATTGCGGCTCAATATACCATATATATTCGCCTTTATTAATAGGTGAGATTCTGTTGATTTGTGTGCCAACGTTACCAGCAGGATGAGGGCCGCTAAAATATTGTAAATCAACATTCTTTGTTTTTTCAAAGAAAGAATTGTCTCTTTTGCTGTCAAGACACAGATAAGTCTTTCCGCCAGTTAGTTCCGACAATATGTTGATGCCTTCCTGAAATTCATTTTCATTGCCGTTGAGAATGAACTGGTAATCTGGTGCAAGCGGCGCACTGTCGAAACATGAGATAAAAATGGCTTTTGGAGTGTTGCGGTAATCGGCAATGCAACCGAACGGTCTTTGTCTGACGAAGGTCCAAAGGCCGTATTTCAGTAAAGTGTCGATAATTGTTTCTTTGCTGATGATTTCGGGCAGATTGACTGTCTCGGAATTGAGTTTGCCGTCTGATTTGATGATAATATGGCTGATATGGCGTTTTTCACCTCTGACAATCCTTTCGATTTGTCCGCTGACCGGTGAAACGAAACGAATTCTTTCGTCATCTTTGGAGCAGAAAACAGTGGTACCGACTATTACCGAGTCGCCTTCTTCAACCGACAATTTTGGTGTTATCCAATGAAAGTCATCGGGACGGATGGCGTAGATATCAGTGTGATATTCATCTGTCTGAAATAAGGCTGCCCCATCGATTTTAATGTCGAGCCCTTTGTTTACCTTATATAATGTTTTCTGCATTAACTTTTGTGAAGTGATTATTTAGGCGCAAAGATAAAGAAATATGTTCAACGGAGAGATGATTTAAAAAAATTTCTAAAAAGTTTGTTCATTCGAAAATTATGCAGTACTTTTGCAGGCTAAAAATTTTGAACTTCTAAATAAACGATTAAAATAGAAAAATATATAAAGAAATGGCAGCAATTAGCAAATTAAGAAAGCATTCGGTGCTTTTGATGATAGTCATTGGCGGCGCTCTTTTAGCGTTCATACTCAGTGACTTGGGACGTGGTTCAAGAAGAGACAGTAAGTATTATAATGTTGGTTCGGTCAATGGTGAGAAGATTTCTTCCTCCGACTTCAATAAGGAGGTGGATAATATCACCAACATCAGATCTTTCAATACCGATCCTAAGACATTATCCGAAATGTCGTATCAAATCAGAGAATCTGTGTGGAACGACATGGTTAGACAAAGTTTGCTTAACGATGAATACAAAAAGCTTGGTATTAAAGTTACCGAAGAGGAAATGAACGACCTCATCAGAGGTCCTGAGCCTCACCAGTACATCGTTTCCAATTTCACTGATCCTAACACAGGCGAACTTAATCGTGCCCAGCTTGATTATATCATTCAGAACCTCAACAATTCAAGCATGGTTCCTGCTACTACAAGGGATTATTATCTTTACCTTGAATCAGCTATAAAAAAGGAAACAGAAGAATCCAAATACAATAATTTGATTTCCAAAGGATATTATATTCCTAACGCTTTCGCTGAAAAGGAATATAAGGAGAAAAACACTAACTACGATGTGGCAATGGTTGCTCGCAAGTTCAAGGATTATCCTGATTCTCTGTTTTCAGTTTCCAATGCTGAATTGTCAAAATATTACAATTCTCATAAAGAAGAATATAAGACAGACGAAACAAGAAACATTGCTTATGTTATAAGGGATATAGTACCGACACAGGAAGACAGAACCAAGTTGGTTTCCAATGTGAACGACCTTTACAAGGAATTTGTTAATGAAGAAAATATCGGACAGTTCCTCGCAGCAGAGTCAGAAATAACTTTCGACACAACATGGAAGAAACGTGATGACCTTATTTCAGGCATTGCCGCAAGAACTTTCGACGCAAATCCTAATTACCCGATGATTGCTCCTTTCACTGAAGGTGATGCATTGTATTTCGGTAAGGTTCTTGCACAGGCTAATCGTCCTGATTCACTTAGAGCTTCACACATCCTTATAGCTTACAATGGTGCTTACAATTCAAGTGCAACAAGAACTAAGGAACAGGCAAAAGCCACAGCCGACAGTCTCGCCAATGTATTGAGGAAGAATTCTTCAAACTTCGCTGACCTCGCATCTCAGATGTCAGATGACCCATCAGCAAAAGAAAACAAAGGTGACCTCGACTGGTTCACTGATGGTGCTATGGTTTATCCTTTCAACGAATATGTGATTAATAATAAAATAGGTTCTATTGGTGTCGTTGAAACAATATTCGGTTATCATGTAATTAAGGTTGACGACAAGACTCCTGCTATTCCAAAGGCACAGGTTGCAATTTTCCAGCGTAATATAGTTCCAAGTAATGAAACTTATCAGCGTGAGTATATGGATTTCAGCGCATTTGCTGCAAATTGCAAGAACTTCGATGAACTCATGCTCGCAGCTTCTGATAAGGGTTACAATATCAAATATTTCGACAATGCACAGAGAATGTCAGACGGTATCTCAGGTATTCCAGGCACACGTGAAGTCGTCCGTTGGGCTTTCGAAGACAACACTAAGGCAAATCAGATATCCAGAGTTTATGACCTTACTGACAAACTTCTTGTGGCATCAGTAACCGACATTCATCCGCAAGGTTACCTTTCTTTGGAAGATGTCAAAAGCCGTATCACTCCGTTGGTAATCAGAAACAAGAAGGCCGACAAGGCTAATGCGGAATTGAAGGACATGATGCAGGGTTGCTCCTCGTTAGAACAGCTTGCAAGCAAACTCAACACCACTATCGACAGTGCAGTCGTCAGTTGCAATATATCCAACCTGGCTAAGTATGGCTCAGAGCCAAAGGTAATAGGCTCAATGGTTGCAGCAGCTGAAAATCAGATTGTGGGACCGGTTGCCGGAGACCAGGCATCATATATTTTTGTAAAGACTTTAAAGAGCAATCCTGAAGAAAAGACTGATTTCACTGCAGACCGTCAAAGACAGGAATCAATCATGGCAAACAGATTCAAAAATATGGTTGTCAAAACTCTTCAGGATGACGCCAAAATCGATGATAACAGATTCTTATACTATTAATTCAGAATTTAGAATTTAGAATTTGGAAATCCCAACTTGGTCTAAGGATTAAGTTGGGATTTTTTTTCCCCCTTTCTTTACAAATGGTTTTATCGGCCAGCAATTTTGTGACATATTCCACATTATATGATATTTTGATTGAGTTTGACGGATTTTCACTAATTTTGCAGGCATGAAATGCTTGCGGCACA
>JAFYJP010000111.1 GCA_017538085.1 Bacteroidales bacterium
ATAAAACTCGTTTCGGCAGATGCTTTCCAATTTAAGTCGTCAATGGCTGTACAGATGATTATTGCTGCGTTACGCTACATAAACAATTCAGCTGACTTCGTTTCCAAGTCGTATCTTGCCTTTCATTATCAGAAGGATATTCTTCATAATACAATGAAGGATGATGATGTCTTTGCCAAAATCACCAGCTCAGATGAACTGCTCCCGGAAATTCTAATTGATAATTTGGATTCTCTTAGAAAATTGCCGTTGTATGAGTTGAATGAAAGGCTTGTGAAAGGTATGAAACTTGACAAAATACCCAACCAGTCGGAGTATATTTTGGCTTTTCTTGACAATGTGATGACTTATTCTCATAAATATGCTGCCGACACGGTCTCATTTCTCGAATATTGGGACAAAACACTCTCAAGTCTTGCAATTACGACCACAGACAAGAACGCCCTTCAGATTATGACCATTCACAAGTCAAAAGGTCTTGCCTTCGACTATGTGTTTATGCCTGAATGTAATACGGAGATGTGCAGGTTCCGGATGGATTCTATCCATTGGATTTCAACTGCGGGGAAAGGTAAGCCATATCAGGATATTTCGGTGCTTCCAATTGACTTTGGCTCCACAAGTCAGATTTCTGATTCGATTTTTGCCGATGAACTGAAGGAAGAAACTCGTCAGACGATGATGGATACGATAAATCTGCTTTATGTGGGCTTTACACGAGCAAAAAAAGGACTTTTCATTTGGGGATATGTCAATAAAAGTGACTTGAAAACGTCTTCTCCGATAAGTCAGACTCTTAATTCAGTCTTGTCATCTTCGTGTGAACCAATTGCCAGGGATGACAATTCTTTGACGTATTTGTTTGACAACGAACATCTTCCGCCTGATTATGACAGTATCTTCTCGTCTGAAAAATCACAGATAATCGAAGGAAGAGATGCGGCAGAGAGTCGTATGGAACCTAAATTCGAGGATGATAATAAAGAGGAAAATCTGAAGAAAACAATACCCTGTTCTATTGGTGAAAAGATGTTCACGCCTGTATTCCGACAAAGTATGGGCTCCAGGGAATTTGGTTGCAGTAAGGATGAAAATGGCAATTATTTGAGGAGGAACCTTGGCTCATTGTATCATAAAATCCTTTGCAATATTATGACTGCTGAGGACTTGGATTCTGCAATCCGCAGATGTCGTCAGGAAGAGGAACTGACCGAAGAACAGGAGAAACATTTCCGCCATTTGTTTGAAACAGGAATTCGATTGGATGATGTAAGGGATTGGTTCAGTGGTAAATATGTCGTTTATAATGAGCAGAATATACTCAGTAAGGAGAATAATATACTTGCAGTCCATCGTCCTGACCGCGTGATGATTAGCAAGGACGGGAAGCAGATTGTCGTTGTGGATTTCAAATTTACAACTTTTGAATCGGTAAAGGAAAATAAATCGCAATGGAGGAGTTATCAGAGACAAGTTTATGACTATATGAGGCTGATGAAGCAAATGTTTCCGGACAAAGCAATAACGGGATATCTGTGGTTTTTGGATGACAATCAGATTCAGAACGTGAAAGGAGTCAACAATGAGTAACAGCAGTTTTCTAAAGGAAGTGGCAAGGGATATGTATTGCCGTTTCCAAAATGATATGACCAACGTGGTGATGGTTTTCCCGAACAAGCGTGCAAGTTTGTTTCTGAATCAGGAACTGGCTAGAATTAGTGACAAACCGGTATGGGCGCCTCAGTATCAGACAATCAGCGAACTGTTCCTCAGCCTTTCGCCATACACGCAAATTGACCCGATAACTTGCGTTTGCAAACTATATGACTGTTATTGCAAAGCCTTAAATTCCAATGAAACTATAGATGATTTCTATGGTTGGGGGGAAATAATCATGAACGATCTCGATGATATTGACAGTCAGATGGTGGATGTGAAACAGCTATTCAAATATATGGAGGATTGGAATCAGCTTTCAGCCACCTCAGATTTTTTGAGTGAAGACCAGATAACAGCATTGAAAACCTATTTCAGAAATTTCTCTACCGATGAAAAGGAAAAGGCCAAGGAACGTTTTATCAGACTTTGGCGTGCTATGCCTGAAATATACTCTTCACTTAAAGAAACCCTGAAGAAGGATAGCCTGCTGTATAAAGGCGCGCTTTATCGTGATGTGGTTGAAAATCACCTTGACAGGCTAAATGTTGGCAAAACATATATTTTCGTCGGGTTCAACGTGTTGACAAAAGTGGAACACAAACTCATTGATGAGGTGAACTCTCGTGCCACTGCTTTGTTTTACTGGGATTATGATGATAGACTTACTGCCGATTCGGAAGGTTTGGCGCATCTGATTTATGATTCCGGAAAGTTCATCCGGGAATATTTGAAGACAATGCCAAATGCTTATAAGCCATCAACGGACAATGTACAATATAATGTTGATATTCAATATATTAAGACTGACTCTGTCAATGCACAATCGCGTCATGTCCCGCAGTGGATTACGAAGTATGAGGATAAAGCAGACTTGACCAAGACAGCTGTAATCCTTGCCGATGAGTCGATGCTTCCTCAGGTGCTTGAGGTGCTTACTGATGACAAAATCAACATTACTATGGGATATAAACTGAGCGATACTCCCGTGCTGAGTTACATCCTCGCTTTGTCTGATTTGCAACTGAAAGGTGTGCGGCCGTCCAAGGATACACAGTATGCGGCGGCATCACAACCATTGTCTGATGATGAACCCGTAAACCAGTATTTTTATTATTCCTTTTACAATAAGCTCCGAAACCATCCTTTCACCGTGAAGGATGACACGTTGTGGAACAAGGTTGTTGCAGGCGATGACGGCAAATCCATGCTCGACTATCTTGACCAGAATGTGTTGGCATCATTTGAGGATTTCAACTGCTATAGTGTTGAACCTGAAGACAAAGCTGATGCAGATTC
>JAFYJP010000112.1 GCA_017538085.1 Bacteroidales bacterium
ACTGCTTCAGGACTATATAATTTCAGCCGGATGCAAGATATACATGATGCAGTTGGCTGATGAATGGGATCCGTCAAAAGTGCAGAAAACTGAACTCAGACCTGTCAAGATTGAAGATTTGCTGCCGCGTGAACAGATTCAGGTGGATATGGAGTCTATCGGTAAACTGATTCAGGGAACGAAGATTATAGTCACCGGTTCGGGTGGTTCCATAGGTTCGGAAATAGTCCGTCAGGTTGCCAAATATTCACCTGCTGAGATGTTGCTGCTTGACCAGGCCGAGACACCACAACACGATGTGAGTGTTGAGATGGCAAGAAATTATCCGAATATCAAGGTTAACGTCATCGTTACATCAATATGTCATTCGACTCGCATGGACATCATGTTCGACAAGTTCAGACCCGACTATGTGTTCCATGCTGCCGCATACAAGCATGTCCCTATGATGGAAGGCAATCCTCAGGAGGCTGTCCTCAACAACGTCTATAGCACTAAGGTTATGGCTGACTTGTCGGTGAAATACGGTGTGAAGAAGTTTGTGATGATATCTACCGACAAGGCTGTGAACCCGACCAATGTGATGGGATGTTCCAAGCGGATTTGCGAGATATATGTCCAAAGTCTGAACAAGGCCGAACAGGATGGTAAAGTCAACGGCAATACGCAGTTTGTAACAACCCGTTTCGGCAATGTCCTCGGCTCAAACGGTTCTGTTATCCCATTGTTTGAGCGGCAGATAAAAGAGGGAGGGCCGGTTACAGTCACTGACCCTAATATAGTCCGTTTCTTCATGCTTATCCCTGAAGCCTGTAAACTTGTGCTTGAGGCCGGCACCAAGGGAAATGGGGGAGAAATCTTCGTGTTCGATATGGGTAAGCCGGTGAAGATATCAGACCTTGCAAAGAAAATGATTAAACTTTCCGGCGCTGAAGGCATTGAGATAAAATATACCGGATTGCGTGAAGGTGAAAAACTTTATGAGGAAATGCTGTCAAGTTCAGAAAACACATTGCCTTCGTTCCATGAAAAAATACGTATTGCCAAAGTTCGTGAATATGATTATTCCATCGTACGCGAACAGATTGACAATCTGATTGCTGTTGCAAAGACATACCAGCCAATGGCAACCGTAAAGGTGATGAAGGAGATAGTGCCTGAATATATCAGCAATAATTCAGTTTATACTTTACTTGATAAATAATGTAAAATAATATAAAATAATAAGGATATCAATTATCCTGTAACAACTAATTATTTGTAAGTTAATTAAAATTTATAAAATATGAAAATAATAGATTTGTCATTCGTAATTGAAAACGGCATTCCAACCTGTGGAACCCCTTGGCATCAGACAGTAAAACTTGAACAGATGGGAACTATTGATACAGTCGGACGTAACACCCATTCCATTTTACTTGGAAGTCATACTGGAACTCACATGGATGCCCCATATCATTTTGTAAAAGGTGGAAGAACAATTGAGTCAACACCTTTGGAGACATTATGCGGTCCGATATCAGTCATCGATTTTTCGAAATTTAAGGCGGGAGATGTCGTGCAGTATGATGATGTGAAAGACCTGAAGGTCACTGAAAGAATGTTGTTTCGTTTTGACTGGTTCAAACATTGGAGAACTGGTGATTATTACAAGGCATTCCCTTTCTTTTCTGAAGAAGCAGTCAGCTTCCTTATGGCAAATGGGATTAAACTGCTCGCAATGGATACACCATCTCCAGACGATACGAAAAACATTAATTCCATTGATTCACCCAATCACAAGGCATTGTTGAGCAAAGACATTATCATTATAGAGTATCTCAACAATACTGATCAGATTGACTTAGCAAAAAAACACACTTTGGTGGCACTTCCTTTAAAATTAAAGGGTAGTGACGGTTCACCGAGCAGAGTGATTTTATTTGAGGAATAATTTAATGAACATTTTAACAAACATTTTATTATGAATGCAAAGATTATGGAAGTCACGTTACGTGACGGCGGCTATTCCATTAATTTTCAGTTTTCTGAATATGACACAAAAAAAATCGGTGTTGCCCTTGAAAATGCTGGAATAAGATACATCGAGCTGGCTCACGGTATGGGCCTTGGTGGTAGTGACTTAAAAGGTTGTCGGGCAATGTGTTCTGATGAGGAATATCTTGCGGTAGCACAGGAAACATATAAGAAATGTAAATATGGTGTAATATGTGTGCCAGCATATTCATATTGTCCTGATGTGAAAAAATTGGATATGTTGGAGAAATATGGCTGTTCTTTTGTACGAGTAGCAAGCACTCCTGACAAGATTCAGCTTTCTAAACGATATATAGAGCGTGGAAAGGAAATGGGATTGATGGTATCAGCCAATTTCATGAAATCCTATACTGCTACAGTTGAAGAATTCCGCAGGAACGTCAGGCTGTCCAGGGAATATGGTGTGGATTGTGTTTATGTTGTTGATTCAGCTGGATGTATGCTGCCTGAGGACTTAAAGAAGTATTATGATGTTATCAGAGAATTTGATGGACTGAAGGCTGGTTACCATGGACATAACAATCTTGGTCTGGCAGTTTCTAACAGTTTGTATGCCGCCGATATTGGCTTTGAT
>JAFYJP010000113.1 GCA_017538085.1 Bacteroidales bacterium
AAGGTGTGATGAGACGAATCATGCCGGAGGCATGAAACGCGCCGCCAGGCGCAGGAAACACCATACGCAGTGTGGTGGCGGAGCGTGCACGGCCTCTCGGAAGGTGTGATGAGACGCATCATGCCGGAGGCATGGGACGCGCCGCCAGGCGTAGGAAACACCATACTAGCGGCGCAGCCGCGCAGTGTGGTGGCAGACAAGCCATACCTCTCGTGCATATCGGAGAAATGCGACATCTCATCACTGGACAGCATGGTCTGTCGCATCTCTCGAGATGCTTTCCAGACGCACACACCTCATCCACCAAACTACGCCTAACGGCATGTATGGTGTAACCTGTCTTAACCTGAAAAAGTTGACACTTTGTGGAACAATACCGAAAGAAAAAAACTTATATCTTTGCAATGTAAAATATTTATCCGTAATGAAGAAATTCCTGAAATTTTTCACACCATTCGAGTGGTTCTTGTTGCTGACAATCATAACGTTGACTATAATCGCTTCATCATTCAACCCAAACTCTACATTTGCTGAAAGCTTCTTCACAATTGAAACACTTTCGGCAATCTGCGGTGTCATAAACGTTGTCCTTGCCGCAAAAGGCCATATTTCCAATTTCGCATTCGGCATAATCCAGTGCGCTCTGTATGCTTTCTGCTGCTACAGGGAAAGTGTCTATGGCAACGCAGTCTTGTATTCTATGTATTTCCTGCCGATGCAGTTTGTGGGCTATTTCTCGTGGAGAAAGAAATTGAAAAGCGACGGCAGTAATGAGGTGGTGTCGAGATTTATGAACCTCCGACAGTCGATAGTCGCTTATTCCATAACTCTTGTCTCCATCGTTGCATTGTATTTCATACTGAAATATGTTAACGGCCAGGCTGCCATTTTCGATGCCGCGTCAACAGTTTTCAATATCGTTGCCATGGTGATGATGGTCAAGGGATTCACCGACCAGTGGTATCTTTGGATTCTGGTCAATATCTCCTCCTTGGGTATCTGGGCTTATAAGGCTTTGAACGGTGATGCAGAGGCTGTTTCACCTACCAATTTGATTTTCTGTGCAATGTGGTTTGTATATCTGCTCAATTCCATCCACGGACTTATTGTTTGGAAACGTAATGCGGTTTCCAATGAAGAATATGAAAGCCTTGACACGTCAAAGAAAATGTAAGAAATGAATAGAAGAACCTTTTTGAAAAGCAGCCTGATGCTGTCATTAGGTGTGGCGCTTGAATCGAGGATGAGACTTGTGGCTGGAAATGCTGATAAGATTGTGAAAGCTGTTGGTGATAAGGAACTGAGTGCAAGGGAATTATATAATTTGTTCCAAAATCCGACTTCCGAATACAGACCTTTTGTCCGCTGGTGGTGGAACGGTGACAAGGTGGAACCCAAAGAGATTATACGGGAACTGCACCTGCTTAAGGAAGCAGGAATCGGTGGCGTTGAAATCAATCCGGTTGCGTTTCCATCCGATACTGATGACTTGGGAATAAGGTCTTTGACATGGCTCAGCAATGAGTGGATTGACATGCTCAAAGTCGCTTTCGATGAGACCAAGTCTCTTGATATGATTTCTGACCTGATAGTAGGTTCCGGATGGCCTTTCGGGGCTGAATATCTTGAGGGCGATGAACGTGCTTCCATTGTCGTTAATTATGCCGAAAAGGTTACTGGTCCGGTCGATTATGAAATATCACGTGACGGGATTTTCGCCTCGGCTGACCCGAATATCAGTTCACCATTTCAGGGAAGGAAGATGAAACTGCTGTCTCTAAGGTTGTACCCGAATCCTTGTAGCAGCATTAACGAAGGCATCGACATGATGCAGTATGAAAACAACGGTTCCTTCAAAATCAGAGTTCCTGAAGGAAGGCATACTGTAGCTGCGTTGGTGGAAATTTCCGGTTTCCTGCAAGTTATTCTCGGTGCTCCCGGAGCAAGCGGTCCTGTCCTCAATCATTTCAACAGGGAGGCAGTGAGCAAGTACCTCAACAATATGTCCGACACCATCCAGAACAGAATCGGTCCGCTTTCAAATTATGTAAGGTCTTTGTTTACGGACAGTATGGAACTGGAGGGCGCCAACTGGTCGTTAAATATGAGAGAAGAATTCATAAAACGCTGCGGCTACGATGTGCTTCCATATTTGCCTTTTATCTTGTTTAAAATTGGAAGTATGGGCAATGCAGTAAATTACGATGCAGTTGTGCCTGTGACAGACGATTTCAATGATGTGATACGGCGTGTACGTTACGATTTCGAATATACCAAGGCAAGTCTTATCCTTGAGACTTTCAACGATGTGTATCTGAAATGGTGCAGGATGCTGAATGTCAAGTCGCGTGCTCAAGCATACGGACGCGGTTTCTTTCCGTTGGAGACGAGCATGAATTATGATATCCCTGAATGTGAATCCTGGACTATGACATGGCTGCGGCACAAGCTGGGTGAAGAAATGTCGGAGACCGATTACAGACGTGGAAGAGCTTATACGATGGTGAACAAATACGTTTCTTCGGCGGCTCATCTTAAAGGTAACCGTTTTGTCAGTTGCGAGGAAATGACAAACACATATACTGTCTTCAACATGACATTGGAGATGCTGAAGATAGGAGGCGACCAGACTGCAATTTCGGGCGTTTCGCATTCCATCTTCCATGGCTTCAACTATTCACCTAAGGAAGCTCCTTTCCCCGGTTGGGTGCGTTATGGCGCTTACTATAATGAAAACAATAACTGGTGGAAGTTTTTCAAATTCTATACCGCATACAAAGGCAGAATGTCAGCTGTGATGCGCAATTCCACAATGTATGCCGACATTGCGATTCTGAACCCTATTGGCGATATGTGGACTACCATTGGGATGCAGAACGAGCCGTTCCCGAGCACTACAATTTCCCAGTACAAGACATTGGTTTGGGAATCCATCAGCAAGTGTGGCGGCGGTTGTGACTATGTGTCAGAATCTGTCATTGGCGATGCCTCGGTAAAGAACGGATACCTTTGCTATAATTCACGGAAATACAGCGTTCTGATTCTTATAGCTGTGGAAAGGCTCCTTCCTGAAACGGCTAATAAAATATTGGATTTCGTGTCTAAGGGCGGACGTGTGCTTGCAATTGAAAAGGAACCTCATCTCTCTTTGGGGTATAGACAAGATTATCAGACCAATGACAAAATAGTCAGTGATGCTTTTGAGAAAATGAGGCTTTTCAGCAATAATTATGTGTTCGTTGACAGACCAGAGAAGAATTTCATCCAGTGGTACGACAGCCTTATGAAAAAGTACGGTTTGCCACATTATTTGGATGTCGAGAAGCCTAATGCTTACGTGATGCAAAACAGATACATCACCGATGACAATTCGGAATTCTTTTTCATCTGTAATTCACACAGATACAACTCACACAAAACAAGACTGACGTTTCATAAAGAGACTTTACGCGGTCACAATGCCTCAGTATGGGACTTGGAGACAGGAAATCGTTATAATCTGACTCTTGATGCTTTCGGTAGCCGCGTTTTCGATTTGGGACCTGCCGAGTCTTTGCTGATATATTTCGGTAAGGAAAAATGCAAGGAAGAGTGGAAACCACTGCACGAATTTGATTTTCATAATGTTATGGATATTTCAGATGACTGGAATGTGGAATTTGACTATAGTCTCGAGGATACTGTGAAAAAGGATTTTTTCCATCATCTTGTGGATTTGAAGGACTGTGAGGATGCAAATGGAGAGAAGGATTATATGCATTTCAGTGGGACTGTCATTTATCGGAAGCGTATTTCAGGACATTTTGCCGCTGAGCGTGTACTGCTGAATCTCGGCAGGGTAGAGGGTGTCTCGGAGTTGTTTGTGAATGGTCATGAGTGCGGTGTGGGATGGTATGGAAGAAGGATATATGATATTACTGGCTATTTGTCGGATGGTGCTAATGATATTGAAGTGCGTGTCACGACGATAATGGGTAATTATATGAAAACGTTGAAGGATAACAAGATAGCCCAGAAATGGGTGAACCGTAAGGGGCGCGAGCAACCGTATCAGAGTATGGGACTGATAGGGCCTGTATGTGTAATTAGTTGATAATAGGAGACTTATAGTTGATGAAAAAATCTTTATTTTATATAACATTTCTGATGTTGTTTTTGAGGGTGTCGGCACAAACCGATTACTCCACATCGTTCGACAAGGCATATAAACTGTACCCGCAGATTCCGCGGGGATGCCTTGAGGCTGTGGCTTTCAACAATACACATGTCAATCACCTGACAGATATGAATTATACAAATAACGATTCCACTGCGATGCCGCGAAGTTACGGCGTCATGGGACTGGTGCTGGACGGTAAGGGCTGTTTCAGAAACAATCTTCAGACAATATCCGACATGTCTGGGATTTCTGTGGAGGCGATTTTGAATTCTGCTGATTCAAATATTATCGCATACGCTTCCGCATTTGCTTCGATGATGAAAATGTATATCCCTTATAATAAGCGATTTTGTCTTGAAGACCTTAGACCGGTTTTCGTTGGACTTTCAGAACTTCCTCTCCCTGAAAAGGATGTTGAAGATGATTTTGTTTTAAACACTATGCTATATTCGGTATATTATTTTCTGAATGACGAGGCATTGTGTGACAAGTATAATGTAAAACCTTATAAGGTGGATTTTGACAAATTGTTCGGCAAAAATATTAAGCAACTTTCTTCAGAAGGTATAATTGTAAAGGACTGTAAATCATCTGTCAATGTGATGACAGAGACTTTGGATGATGATGTGGAAGTTGTAAAGGGTGGCGGAGCATTTGTTGACGGACCTGATTATATCAAGGCTATATGGAAACCGGCTCCAGAGTGCAATTATGCCAAGGGAAGAGGCGGTGCCACCATTCACGGAATTGTGATACATTATACAGAAGGCTCTTACGCTGGTGCCATAAGCTGGTTCCTCAACTGTCAATCCAGTGTCTCCTCACATTATATCATCCGTTCCGTTGACGGTCAGGTGACGCAGATGGTTCGCGAGAGCGACAAGGCATGGCACGCGAGAAGTGCAAATGCATACACCATTGGCATTGAACATGAGGCCTACGGAGATATCATCAGTTATTTTACCGATACGATGTACAAAGCATCCGCTGATTTGGTGAAGGATATATGTCGTAGAAACCAGCAGATTCTGCCTTATAGAATGTTTTATCGTGATACTCTTGATGATGGTACGGCGCTTGATTACGGAGTGCATTCGTTGGGAGATTCCACTGCATGCATCACGATAAGAGGTCATCAGCATTATCCCGGGCAGTCTCACACCGATCCTGGACCTTATTGGAACTGGAATTACTATTATAAGCTTGTAAATGATGATATTAATGTGACGGAGTTTGACAGCGATTCGGGAACGTTTTATGACAGCGGCGGTCCTGCAGGTGATTATGGAGACGATGAACGCAGAGGATATCTGATTCATTATGACGAAGCGGAAAGCATCCGACTGACATTCAGTGAGTTCAATTTGGAGAAAGATAATGATTTCATTTGGATTTATGACGGTCCATCGGTATTTTCACCTCTGATTGGAAGATGGAACACACGAAATCCAGGCAAAGTCCAGTCGTCGGGGAATTCAATCTTTGTAGAGTTCAGGTCGGACTGTGCAATCACGGCATCAGGTTGGACAGCTTCATGGAAGGCGATTATGCCAATTGATGTTATCAGTGTTTATCCTAATCCGGCAGGTGATTTTGTGAAGATAGAAGTGCCGGAAAGGTTTTTCCCTTTAAAATTGTCTGTTTATAGCGAAACAGGAAACCTTCTCGAAGAGAAAGAAATCAATTCAAGTTTTAATGTGCTGGATATCAGTGGCTTGCCTGATGGGGTGCTGATATTCAATTTTACTAAGGGAGAACTTAACTTACGTAGGATGAAAATTATTAAATTTGCAAAAAATTTTTATCATGAAGGATTATAAGAGATATACGGTAACAACAGCGTTGCCATACGCAAACGGTCCGGTACACATCGGACACCTTGCAGGTGTTTATGTGCCTGCTGATATTTATGTCAGATACTTGCGCTCTAAGGGTGTGGATGTCATGTTTATCGGAGGTTCGGATGAACACGGTGTCCCAATCACTCTCAAGGCTCGTAAGGAAGGTACTACACCGCAGGCTATCGTTGACAGATACCATTCAATCATTAAGAAATCTTTTGAGGATTTCGGAATCTCTTTCGATATATATTCCAGGACGTCAAGCAAGACACATGCTGAGACATCATCGCAGTTCTTCCTTGACTTGTACAAAAAAGGCAAGTTCATAACTAAGACAGAGGCTCAGTATTATGATGATGAGGCAAAGCAGTTTCTTGCGGACAGATATATCACCGGCACATGTCCTCACTGCGGAAACCCGAAGGCTTATGGCGACCAGTGTGAAAAATGCGGTACTTCATTGAGTGCCAAAGATTTGATTGACCCTAAGTCAGCTATCAGCGGCAATGCGCCTGTACTCAAGGAAACCACTCATTGGTATCTCCCCCTTGAAGATTATGAACCGTGGCTTCGTGAATGGATTCTCGAAGGTCACAAGGAGTGGAAAGTTAACGTGTATGGCCAGTGCAAGTCATGGATTGATGCCGGTTTGCATCCGCGTGCCGTGACGCGTGACCTTGACTGGGGTGTGAAAGTCCCACTCGAAGAAGCCAAAGGTAAGGTGCTATATGTTTGGTTTGATGCTCCAATAGGCTATATTTCAGCATCTAAGGACTTGAAAGGCGATGACTGGGAAAAATACTGGAAGTCGGACGACACCCGTCTTATCCACTTCATTGGTAAGGATAACATAGTGTTCCACTGCATTATCTTCCCTTGCATGTTGAAGGCCGAAGGTTCATATATCCTTCCTGACAACGTTCCTGCATTTGAATTTCTCAATCTTGAAGGCGATAAAATTTCGACTTCACGCAACTGGGCAGTGTGGTTGCATGAATATTTGCTGGATTTCCCAGGCAAGCAGGATGTGTTGAGATACGTACTCTCTGCAAATGCACCTGAAACTAAGGACAACGACTTCACATGGAAGGATTTCCAGACAAAGAACAACAGCGAACTTGTTGCGATTTTCGGAAATCTGGTCAACAGGACTATGGTGCTGATAAAGAAATATTTCGATGGCATCGTTCCTGCCAAAGGCGAACTGACAGATGTTGATAAAGAGACTATTAAAGGTATAGCTGAAGTTCCAGGTAAAATTGCTGAAAGTCTCGAAAACTTCCATTTCCGGGATTCCCTCAGCGAAATGATGAATCTGGCTCGTCTCGGTAACAAATATCTCACGGAAACTGAACCATGGAAGATTTATAAAACTGACCCTGAAAGAGTTAAGACAGTATTGAATATTTCGCTCCAAATCTGCGCAAATCTCGCCATAGTCGCTGAACCGTTCCTTCCTTTCTCATCAGCCAAACTATACAAGATGCTGAATTTTGAGAAGAAGGTTTGGAAGGATGCTGGCAGTGCTGATTTGATTGAAGCGGGTCATGTTCTTGCCGAACCTGAACTGTTGTTCGATAAGATAGAGGATTCAGCCGTCGAAGCTCAGATTGCCAAACTTCAGGAAACCAAGAGACTTAATGAACTGAATGCTCCTGTGGAGATATCTCCGCAGAAGGCCGAAACCACATTCGATGACTTCTCGAAGATGGACTTGAGGGTTGGAAAAATTCTTGAGGCGGAAACAGTACCGAAAGCCAACAAATTGCTCAAACTCCTGATTGACACAGGTATAGACAAGAGAACAATTGTCTCCGGAATTGCTGAATATTACAAACCGGAAGAGATTGTCGGGAAGAGTGTCTGCGTGCTGGTCAATCTTGCGCCTCGCAAGTTGAAGGGAGTCATTTCCAACGGTATGATTCTGATGGCTCAAAACCCTAAAGGCGGGCTGTGCTTTGTGTCTCCTGTCGAGGATTTTAATCCTGGCTCGGAGATAAAGTAGTCGGAGGCCAGACGGGTCTTAATGTATTTGGATTGTTGGCAAACGTTTCTATTGTTGCAGGAAATGTTTGACGCGAACAGACATATTGTATTTCACATCGCCGCCATAAAGCCATGAGTCGGCAAAATGCAGATTTCCCAACGGAAACATATCCTTGTATTCCTCATTATAGGTGAAATCTGAGGGTAAGTCGCTGCATACCATCATGTTATGTTGAAGACTGCCACCTGTTACATTAGGAATAATAAGAATAGAATCACGAGAGTCATTGTACTTTGCCAAGCCTATGTGTTTTTCTTTGGAGACGAATGTCGTGTCAGTGGTCCAGCTGATAGGGTTTATTCCTACAGCTGTAGCGGCAAATAGGGGACTGACGCCCGACAAATCTGTAACTGAGTTAAATATAACCACGCAGCCGACATCGGCGCTGTCTTTGGCAGGTATCAAACGGTTTGGATTCTGCCGCAGTTCTTTTTCAGTGATTTGATGCCCAATGCAATAAGCGGCAACCATTTGCTGAAATTGAGAGTCTGTCATGCCACTTTTCAAAAGTTCAACAAGCATTTCCGAGCCCTGACTGTGCCCGACAAGGATAAACGGACGACCGCCGTTGAAGTGTTCCATATAGTATTGAAACGCATTTTCCACGTCATACGCAGCTACATGCTTGCTGCGTCGTATTTTCCATGCATTCTGCTTGTATGCATCCAAAATAATCTGTCGGTAATACGGTGCGAAGAAATTGTAGTCGCTGTACAGCCGTTTGTTGAAATCCTGGTTCTCATTTGCCATAGTCTTTATGGAGTCGATACTGATGTCTGCAAGCCATGAATGGTTGTTTTCGTTGTAAGGCGTTGTGATGACAGTCGGATAGACATAAAAGATGTCCACATCCTTTGAGTTGTCGTTGCATGAAAACCAATATGAGCTTTGAGAATAGTCCGGAGCATTCGGAATCCTGCTGCACATAGTGCACGTGGCAAGAATGATTAAGGAAACGTATTTGATTTTATTCATTATTTTAATTTTTGCAAAAGTAATCAAATAAATACACAATCGGTTGTGGATTAATTATCTGTTTCCTGAAAAAAAGAGATGGATAAATTGTTTAATTTTGCAGGTTGAAAATTGATTTAAAAACTTAAAAAATTTCAAAAATGTTTAATGCGAAAATTAAGGCCACACCTTTTGTAGTAATTGCTATGATTACAGTGTTATTGCTGGGAGTCCGGCCTGTACATGCTCAGAAAAAAGTAGGTGTGAGTATCGGTGATATTGCTATGGACAATATCGAACCCCCTGTCAAGTTTTCTATTATAAGCGATTTGGAAGTAGGCTGGTGTGACGTGCTGAATCCTGATTACAGCTTGTATCCAAACGACAAAGATTTTATGAAATTAAAGATTGCACCAAGTACAAACATTTCTCTTGGAGTTGCAGAGGTATCTGTCCGTATTACGCCAGGTTTCTATTTTAAAATGGGAGCCAGAATTGATTGGTACAATTACGTCTTTGCTAATCAGATTACACTTGTTGATGATGGTGTGATGATACATCCTTCTGCAATTACAGATGCCACTGATTTCAAGAAATCCAAACTTGCAACCACTTATATCGGAATTCCTATAAGGTTTGTCTTTGGCAGTCCGAGAAAACTCAGCTTTGGTGTTGAAGGTTCTGCATCATATCTTGTGGAGTCTCATACAAAATACAAAAGCCCGGTCTATAAGGACAAAGGCATCCGCCATCTTAATGAATTTCAGCTGATGGCAGGAGCTTCAATATCTTTTAAAGGTATTGGCGTTTATGGAAGATATGCGTTTAGTCCTATGTTCAAGAACAATGAGGGCCCTGCAGGATGCAACGGATTATATTTCGGCATTTGCTTGGGTATGTGATTTGAAGACTCACCGTAATCGGCGTGATTTTTTGTTATATAAGGCTTACCGTGACAGGTGAGCCTTTTTCTATTCCTAACAATTGGGAAACATCGGAATAGCACATTGCTATCTCAAGGTAACCATGACATCCGAATATGGCAAGAAGTTTTCCTTCGAAGTCATTTTTACTGCCATTATCTGTGTATGTCTTTGAAATCCTGTCTATCTGCGCATTTCTCGATTTTACATTGATGAAGAACTTCTTGTCTCCGACAAAATTCTGAAAAGTTTCTTGGGTAATGTTGACTACAGCATTGTTGTAACTGTCGATGTATATGACTTGTCCATGCAATTCGTTGTCAATTATGGTTGGTGAAAGATCTATAAGTTCGCTGCTGAAACTGCTTATAGGAGATGCAATGTTTTCAATATTGTCGTTTGATATGGCGGAGGCAAATGTCGAGGTCGATTCGATGAATGACAAGAAGTTGTTGGTGGTGTTGAATAATGTGTTGAGTTTGAATATTTTATCTTGTTTTCCGCAACTTATTAGCGACAAGATTCCGTTGTCGGCACAGATAAAATAATGTTTGTCGTATAGCATGGCAATCAGTGGTTTAGAATCCGAAACTTCGGTTTGTACACCAATGATGTGTATGGTTCCTTCAGGGAAGAATTTATACGAACTGCGAAGTACAAAAGCTGTTTCTCTGATGTCAAATTTGGTGATGTTGTTAGTGATGCTGGTGATGGTGGCATTGGGGAGAGTTGTCATCAGCTTTCCCTTCAGAATGGCTTCATAAAACGAGTCTTCTCCGAAATCTGTCGTCAGTGTTATTATTTTTTTCTTCATTTTATTTGTAGTTTTCAAAATAAATATACTTTTGTAAAACTTTACAAAGGTAATATTTTTTACAAAGTTAAATGGCAGAAAGCATAATTTCCTTATCAAATTATAATCCGGTTGAGATTTACGGACCTAACAATGTGTATCTTGACAAAATCCAGGATATGTTCCCGAAAATCAAGATAATAGCTCGCGGGGAGTTTATAAAGGTAATAGGAGCTGATGATGACAGGCTGCTTTTTGAAAAGTATATCGACAGTCTGCTGATGCAGCTTGACATGTATGGATCCATAAAGGAGAAGGACTTGCTCGATTGTCTCGAACAGGAGAAGAGGGTGGAGGAGACTTTTAAAGACGATGAAGTTATTCTTTATGGCCGTAACGGAAACATTATCAGGGCACGTACTAAAAACCAGCGCATGATGATGAAGTCCATTGAAAAGAAAGACATGCTATTCGCAATAGGTCCAGCGGGCTCAGGTAAAACTTTCACGGCAGTGGCATTGGCTGTCAAGGCATTGAAAAACAAAGAAATAAAGCGTATCATCCTGACACGTCCGGCAGTGGAGGCAGGAGAAAATCTCGGATTTCTTCCCGGTGACTTGAAAGAAAAACTTGACCCGTATCTCCGTCCTTTGTATGATGCTCTAAATGAAATGATTCCGTTTCAGAAACTTCAGATGTATCTCGAAGACGGCACTATCGAAATAGCCCCGCTTGCTTTTATGCGTGGACGTACGTTAAGCAATGCTTTTGCAATACTTGATGAAGCACAGAATGCAACAGACAAGCAGCTCAAGATGTTCCTTACGAGGATGGGTGAAAACTCAAAATTCATCATTAACGGTGACATCACGCAGATTGATTTGCCGAAAAAATCGTCAAGCGGACTGCTGAATGCAATGAAAATCCTTGATAAAGTCCCTGATATTGATTTTGTGTTCCTCAATGAAAAAGACATCATACGACATAGACTCGTCACCCAGATAGTAAAGGCATACGAAGCCGAAGACAAAAGAATTGAAGAAATAAGTAAAGAAAACAATAATAAATTATGAAAGGTACAGTAAGTTCAACAAATTTTAATTTCAAAGATGTAAAAAGTGTTTACCATGGCAAGGTAAGGGATGTTTATGATATTGCAGACAATTATCTGCTGATGCTTACCACCGACAGAATATCGGCATTTGATGTGGTGCTTCCAGTGGGTATCCCTTATAAGGGACAGGTTTTGAATCAGATAGCTTCTATGTTTCTTGACATGACAGAAGATATCCTTCCAAACTGGAAAATAGCCACACCGGATCCAATGGCAACTTTTGGTGTCAAGTGCGATCCGTTCAAGGTTGAAATGGTAATCCGCGGCTATCTTACAGGACATGCATGGAGAGAGTACAAGTCGGGGAAAAGAACGCTTTGTGGAGTGGCTCTGCCTGAAGGAATGAAGGAAAATGAAAAATTTCCTGAACCTATTATTACTCCTACGACTAAGGCAGTCGAAGGCCATGATGAGGATATTTCCCGTGAAGAAATCATACAGCTCGGACTTGTTTCGGAAAAAGATTACGTGCAACTTGAAGATTATACGCGGAAACTGTATCAGAGAGGTTGCGAAATCGCTTCACAACGCGGCCTCATTCTTGTCGATACCAAATATGAATTCGGAAAAAATGAAGGTCAGATATTCCTGATAGACGAGATTCATACACCTGATTCATCGCGCTATTTCTATGAAAAGGGTTATGAAGAATGCATGAAAAACGGCCAGCAGCCAAAACAATTGTCGAAAGAATTCGTCCGTCAGTGGCTTATGGACAATGGTTTCAGCGGACAGGAAGGTCAGAAGATTCCTGAAATGACCCCGGAAGTTGTAAATGGTATAAGTGAAAGATATATAGAACTTTATGAAAGTGTCACGGATAAAAAGTTTGTAAAGGAAGATATTACTGATTTGGAGAAGAGAATAGAAACAAACGTCCAAAGTTTCCTTGATGTCTATCTTTATAGATAATCAGATAATTTTTTTGATAATTGTTGTTATTTAAAATAATAATTGTATTTTTGTAATACATTATCTAAAAAGGATATGACTGAGAAAAAGGTAAAACCAGAAAAGACAGAAAAAGCGGTCAGAGCTAAAAAATCTGATGATGACAAATACCACTTACATAAGTGGCTGAAGAAGATATTCGGTTTCGACAGTTTCAAAGGAAATCAGGAAGCAATTATTAGAAGCGTTCTCGATGGTCATGACACATTTGTGATAATGCCTACGGGAAGCGGCAAATCCATGTGCTACCAGCTGCCGGGAATCATCAGCAAGGGTACGGCAATAATTGTGTCGCCGCTGATTGCCCTGATGAAGAATCAGGTGGATGCAATAACTAATTTCGGACAAGGGAAAGGTATAGCCCACGTGCTTAATTCTTCATTGACAAAAGCTGAAATCCAGGAAGTCAAGGAAGACATAATCAGTGGAAAGACCAAACTTTTATATGTTGCTCCTGAAACTTTGACAAAGGAAGATAAAATCGAGTTTTTCAAAAATGTGCCAATATCTTTTTATGCTATCGATGAGGCACATTGTATCTCTGAATGGGGTCATGATTTCCGTCCTGAATACAGAAATATCCGCCCTGTTGTTGATGCTATAGGCCAGAAGGTTCCTATTATCGCTCTTACAGCCACTGCAACACCGAAAGTCCAGCAGGATATTCGCAAGAACCTTAAAATAATGGATGCAAATTATTTCAAGACTTCTTTCAACAGACCAAACCTTTATTATGAGGTAAGACCTAAAACGAAGGATTGTATCAAGGAAATAATCAAATATATCAAGGATAATTACGGAAAATCGGGTATTATTTATTGTCTGAGCAGAAAGAAGGTTGAGGAAATTGCTGATATCCTGGTCGCCAACGGTATAAAGGCACTGCCTTATCATGCAGGTCTTGATTCTGCGACACGTAAGGCAAATCAGGACAGTTTCCTTATGGAAGAAGTGGATATCATCGTCGCCACAATCGCTTTCGGTATGGGAATTGATAAACCTGACGTTCGTTTCGTCATTCACTATGATATGCCTAAAAGTCTTGAGGGATATTATCAGGAAACAGGTCGCGCAGGCCGTGATGATGGTGAAGGCAACTGTATCGCCTTTTATTCATACGACGATGTCATGAAACTTGAAAAGTTCATGAAAGGTAAGAAAGTTGCTGAAAAAGATATTGCTATGCAGCTTCTTCAGGAAGCAATTGCCTACGCCGAATCATCAATATGCCGTCGTAAACAACTTTTGCACTATTTCGGTGAGGAATACGAACAGGAAAATTGCGGTAACTGCGACAATTGCTTGCATCCGAAAGAGAAATATGATGCTCAGGATGATTTGCTGCTCGTGCTTGATGTTATTTCTGAGATTAAGGGGCAATTCAAAGATAATCATATAGTTAATATTATCATGGGGAAGAATAATGCCACTATCAAGCAATTCAAACACAATCAGCTTGAATTCTTTGGCAGAGGTTCCGAACATGAGGACAAGCATTGGTTCAACGTTATCCGTCAGAGCATGATTGCCGGTTTTGTCGAAAAGGATATCGAAAACTATGGTTTGCTCAAGGTCAGCGAAAAAGGCACTGAATTTCAGAATGAACCATTTCCGGTGATGTTCGTAAGAGATGAAGATGAAGACGATCAGGGCGATGTTGAAGTAAGTGGCGCCGTCAAACAGAGTTCTTGTGATAAGGTGCTTTTCAGCCTTCTCAAAGACTTGAGAAAAGATATATCAAGAAAGGAAAACCTTCCGCCTTATATCATATTCCAGGATCCTTCTCTTGAAGATATGGCCATCCAATATCCTATCACTATGGAAGAAATGACCAACATAACTGGCGTTGGTGTAGGCAAAGCACAAAAGTATGGCAAACCTTTCATCGATTTAATCAAAATATATGTTGATGAAAACGATATCATACGCCCAAATGACATGGTGGTCAAAACTGTGGCCAACAAATCCAGTCTGAAGGTTTTCATCATCCAAAGCATTGACAGGGAAATAGACCTTGAGGATATAGCAAATTCCAAGGGTATAGACTACGATGAACTTCTCACTGAAATGGAAAGCATTGTCGCATCAGGCACAAAACTCAATATCGACTACTATATTAATGAAAATATAGAACTTGATCATCAGGAAGATATCATCGATTATTTTGCTGATGCCCCTACCGATTCGGTAAACGAGGCACTTAAGGCTCTTGATGAAAACGAATATTCTGAAGAAGAAATAAGATTAATGAGGATAAAATATATATCTGAAGTGGGTAATTAATTAACAATCAATATGAAAACAGAAAAAACATTAAGTGTTGTCAGCCTTGTGGTTAGTATTTGCGCAATATGTCTGTGCTTGATTTCATTATTAAAAGGGAATCAGAAAAGTGATAATAATGTGGAAAACGTATTGGATACCCTTCCAGCATTATCGGAATCAACAGTTCCGCGTCTTGCCTATATCAATAGTGATACACTTATGGCCAGATACGATATGGTCACCAAAATGACCGCTGAAATGGATACCAAGATGAAATCTCTTCAGAAAGATTTCGACAAAAAGAAAAATCAATTCCAGAAGGATGTCGAATATTTCCAGACACAGGTCGAACTAGGTTCTCTCTCAGAGCAAAGTTCACAAGAAATTTATCAGAAACTGATGGAACGCCAGCAGGAACTTTACGACCTTCAGGAAAACTATGCAAACCAGGTTGCTGAATTGGAACAGAAGAATTTGCAAACTGTATATGATAAGGTTACCAATTATTTGTCACGTGTAAATGAAAATAACAAATACTACGATTTTATTTTCATCAACACTGGAATCATAAATGTTAACAATGCATACGATATCACCGAGACGGTCGCTGTCGGATTAAATGAGGAATATCACGCACAAAAATGAGAAATCTTTTAAACTTTTTTTTGTTTTTATCTCTCTTTTCTTTTTTTACTGCCTGCAACCAAAACGCAGGCAGTAATTCTATAATGTCTGCTGATTCTATAGTGGTGATAATGAAAGATTTGTATATAGTTGAGGGCATCGGGGCAACTAATGCTGTTCCCGGGGTGACCAAAGAGGAACTATACGATGAATATTTCAAGGTCAACGGATTAGACCGTAAACGTTTCGAGAAAAGTCTTGAGTATTACTACAAGAATGAACCCAAGATGCTGAATGAAAAAATCCATGCGCATGTTGTGGATTCATTACAGAGCATCAACTAAGCGACTTGCTCCGATTTATTAATTGTTTTATCTGTTATCGTCTTTAAGAGAGCTTATCATAAGGACCATCCCTTTAAGATATTCAGTCTCAGGGTGATATATGTTTATGCAGTGATCCGGCGACTGGTGAAGTTGATGAAGAATTGAGACATTTCTCATCGCATCATTTCCAGCATTGTATATTATTGTCAGAAAGTCGTTTTTCTGGATAACTTGTGAGCATGAAAATGTAAACAGAATGCCGTTATCGGTCAGATGTTTCATCCCTAATGCGTTGAGCCGTTTGTAGGCTTTGATTGCGTTGCTCTTCGAATCGAGATGCTTTGCAAATGCCGGCGGGTCTATGACGATGATGTCGTAATTGTCTTTGTGCGAAGAAAAGAAATCGAATGCATCAGCGACTATTTCCGTATGATTTGTGCAGTTGCCGAAGTTAACCTCGATGTTGTGTTTTGTCATCTCTATTGCTGAGCCCGAAATATCGACTGTAGTAACATGACTTGCGCCGCCTTTCAAGGCAGATACGGAGAAGGCGCCGGTATATCCGAACACATTGAGCACCTTCTTGCCTTTACAGTAGTCTGACAGTAATTTCCTGTTGTCGCGTTGGTCAATAAAAAATCCTGTCTTTTGTCCATTTATAAAATCGACAGTATATTTCATGCCGTTTTCGCATATTTCGGAAGTGGTGGAGGAGCCGTAAAGAAAAAAATCCTTTTCCACGTCTGGACTGACATGACGTACTGTTGAACCGCTTTTGCAGTATATGGTGTGAACCTTGTCACCGAAGATTTCCCTGAAGCATTCGGCAAAAAGCGGCATGGCATTGAACATTCCAACCGAGTGTGCCTGCATGACTATGGCACCGTTGTAATAGTCGGCGATTAGTCCGGGCATCATGTCACTTTCGGCATGAATCAGTCTGAAGGCGTTTGTGATATGAAAATCGAAGAGCTGCATTGAGATTCGTTTGTTCACCGCATTGGTAATCAGAGATTTCCAAAACGCCTTATCTACATTGACTCTTGCAAACGAGAAAATTCTGACACATATAGAGCCATCTTCAAAATGACCTGTTGCAAGATATTTCCCGTCATTGGAAAAGACTTCAACCACTTCGCCGTCATACAGTTCGCGGGATATGCCTTCAACTGCACCTGAAAAAATCCATAGATGATGTTTCTGAACGGATTTTTCACGTCCTTTCTTAAGGATTATCTGTGGAGGTTGAGAGTTCACTATACTTTCTTTTGATGAGGAACTTCTTCATATCCTTCAATGATATCACCGATTTTGACATCGTTGAAGTTTTCTATGTTCAGACCGCATTCGAGTGAAGCTTTGACTTCCTTGACATCGTCCTTGAAACGTTTGAGGGAGCCGAGGCGACCTGTATGGATAACGACACCGTCACGGATAACACGGATTTTTGTGCTACGGGAGATAACACCGTTTTGTACGTAACATCCGGCAATTGTGCCGACTTTGGAGATGTTGTATGTTTCACGCACTTCGACGTTGCATGTGATTTTCTCTTCAAATTCAGGTGAAAGCATACCTTCGATAGCATCTTTTAATTCCTCGATTGCCTTGTAGATGACGGAATATGTTCTGATGTCAATCTTGTCTCTTTCGGCAAGTTCCTTGGCCTTATGTGAAGGACGAACCTGGAAGCCGATGATGATGGCATCTGATGCTGCTGCAAGGGATACGTCGGTCTCTGTGATTTGTCCTACGGATTTGTGTATGACATTGACCTGAACTTCCGGAGTGGAAAGTTTAATCAGTGAGTCGGTGAGGGCTTCCACTGAACCGTCAACATCTGCTTTTATGATAATGTTAAGTTCCTTGAAATCACCGATAGCTATGCGGCGTCCGATTTCTTCAAGGGTGATATGTCCTTGGGTGCGTATGCCGAGTTCGCGTTGGAGCTGTGAACGTTTGGAGGCGATATCTTTTGTTTTGCGTTCGTCCTTCATGACGATGAATTTGTCGCCGGCCTGTGGAGCCCCATTGAGACCTAATAATGCGGTTGGGCTTGAAGGTCCGCATGATTCAACTTTTTGGTTTCTTTCATTGAACATGGCCTTGACTCTTCCATAGCATATTCCGGCGAGTACTATGTCACCGATATGCAGTGTGCCGTCCTGAACGAGAATTTTTGCCATGTAGCCGCGTCCTTTGTCGAGTTCGGATTCTATGACAGTACCTTCGGCGCGTTTGTTCGGATTTCCCTTAAGGTCGAGGATGTCGGCTTCCAAAAGCACTTTCTCGAGAAGCAGGTCAATATTGATGCCTTTCTTTGCGGATATTTCCTGGCACTGGTATTTGCCGCCCCAGTCTTCAACGAGGATGTTGATATTCGAAAGTTCGCGTTTGATTTGTTCAACGTTAGCGGTAGGTTTGTCTATCTTGTTGATTGCGATGATGATAGGAACACCTGCTGCCTGAGCATGGTTTATTGCCTCTATGGTCTGAGGCATCACATGGTCATCGGCTGCGACCACCACAATAACCACATCGGTGATTTGGGCTCCTCTTGCACGCATGGCGGTGAAGGCCTCGTGACCGGGCGTGTCAAGGAATGTAATGTTTCTGCCGTTTGGAAGGTGGACTTCGTATGCGCCCACATGCTGTGTGATACCGCCGGCTTCACCTGCGATGACGTTGGTGTTTCTTATGTAGTCAAGCAGGGAAGTCTTGCCGTGGTCAACGTGTCCCATAACTGTTACGATAGGGTTGCGAGGTATGTAGTCGGCTTCATTGTCTTCGACTTCCTCATCAGACTCATGGAGATCAGGATCCACAAACTCTACCTTGTAGCCAAATTCTTCGGCTACTATCGAAAGTGTTTGGGCATTGAGACGCTGGTTGATGGAAACAATAACCCCGAGGTCCATACATATCTTTATGACATCGGTGACAGGAACGTTCATCAGGGTTGCCAATTCGTTGACAGTGACAAACTCTGTGACTTTTATGATTGAT
>JAFYJP010000114.1 GCA_017538085.1 Bacteroidales bacterium
TGGCACTATGATTGAAATTCCTCGTGCCACACTGGTAGCCGACAAAATTGCAGAGCTTGCTGAATTCTTCTCATTCGGAACCAATGACCTTACTCAGATGACATTAGGATTCTCGCGTGACGATGTCAATAAGATAGTTGGTTTATATACCAAGGAAGGCATTATCCCTGCCGATCCATTCAACACTTTGGATCAGGAAGGTGTCGGACAGCTTGTCAAGTTGGGCGTTGAACGTGGACGTGGCACACGCAAGAACTTGAAAGTTGGTGTCTGCGGAGAGCACGGCGGTGATCCTGCATCAGTGGAATTTTTCTACAATACAGGCATGACCTACGTTTCATGTTCACCATTCCGCGTACCTGTAGCTCGTCTTGCTGCCGCTCAGGCTGCAATCAAGGCCGCTAAATAGGACTTTTATAATGCGGATGTCGGTTCGCATTGCATGATATTAAAACCGGTAGTTTCAAAATGGAATTACCGGTTTTTTGTTCATGTTCTGCTGAGAAATTTGGCGGATTGATATATTATATGTATTTTTGCACAAAATTTTAAGTATAAAATAATTTGCAAAATGAGATATAACTTAAAACCAGTGACAGATTATCTGGCAGAACTGACAGGCTATGAAGTCAAGAGGCAAACTCATGCAAAAAGAGACGGTGACAAGCTTCCATTGGCAATCGCTTCCTACTATACTCTTTGCGATATCGAGTTCATGGAAACCAATCTTACTATTGCTATACCGACAAAGCAAGACAGCATATCTCCAATGCAGTTAGCCAAGCATCAGACAAAGATGATGGAAACATTCCATCATCCAGTTGTTTTTGCCTTGGAGTCTGTGGAATCCTATAAAATATCTCGACTTACTCATGCAAAGGTGAATTTTATCATTCCAGGAAAACTTATTTTCATACCAAGTATGCTTGTTATATTGCGCGAACTGAAGAACAAAGCTAAGGTGATGCCGGAGAAGATGCCTCCAGTTGCCCAGATGTTAGTGCTCTATCATTTAGAAAAGGGTACGATTGATGGACTCAATACGTTGGAGATAGCAAACCTGACAGGTTTGGCATATCCGACTATCAATGTTGCTCTTCGATGGCTCCAACTCAACGGTATCATCACCCTTGTCGGCGGCAAACAGAAGCTGGTTCAGATTATAATGAGCAAGATAGAGCTTTTGGAAAAGTCCCTTCCTTTGATGTCGTCTCCGATTGAGCGAATTCTCTATACTGACATAAAACCAGCAGGAAGTTTGTTTGCTGGCGAAACAGCAATGGGACATTACACCATGCTCGCAGAACCTACAACTCCAGTCGTAGCAATAAACAAAGCAATTGCCAAGGATAATGCTGCCATTATGAGTAAAGAATACGGTGACATAAGGGTGGAGGTCTGGAAATACGCTCCGACACTGCTGTCTGTAGACGGATGGGTGGACAGGATTTCGCTCTATCTATGCTTGAAGGATAGCGAAGACGAAAGAATACAAATTGAATGTGACACTCTAATTGAAGAAATGAAATGGTAACAGGAATTGAACGCTGGAAAGAATACTTCAATGATTATAAAGACAAGTACGTGCTCATAGGCGGTGCAGCCTGCAATCTGCTTGAGGAAGAACTTGACATGAATCCTCGTGCGACGAAGGATCTTGACATTATACTTGTGGTTGAAGCCATCACTCCTGATTTTGGATTTCGTTTGTGGGATTTTATCAAGTCCGCCAATTATGTTGGACGAAGTAGAGGCGATAATGAAGTCAAGCATGAATATTATCGCTTCACAAATCCTGAAGACAAGACATATCCGAAGCAGATAGAGCTTTTCGCACGAAATACAGGAATTCTGAATCTGCCACCCGATGCGCATATAGAGCCAATAAGTGTTGGAGAAGACTTCTCCAGTTTGTCTGCCATTCTGATGGACGATGACTACTATGCATTCACAATAGAGCATAGCAGAAACATTGAGAACATCCATGTGGCAAACCCTGAAGCTCTTATTTGCCTGAAAGCGAAAGCATACAAGGAGATGTTGGATAAAAATGCAGGATTGAGAGCCCTAGATGCCGGACGACTTCTTGATCTCTTCAATACAGCTTTTCTGAAATGAGTACCGACACCCACCATAATGTGTATGATTTTCCTAACTGCCGCAGTATTGTCATATGTGGAGATATTCACGGGGATTTTAACCTCCTCGTTAATAAGGTTTGTGTCCAATACCAGTTGAAAGATACTCTGGTCATTGTGGCAGGAGATTGTGGATTCGGCTTTGAAAGAAAATTGTATTATGAGGACATTGTCAGGCGTAATGCCAAGCGAGTAAATGAATCCAATAACTGGTTCCTGTTCATTCGAGGCAACCATGACAATCCGGCATATTTTGACGGAAAGACATTCAGGCACAAACGCTTCATTTGTATTCCTGACTATTCTGTTGTCAAGGCAAACGAGCACACTATACTCTGTATCGGTGGGGCAGTATCAATTGACAGGCAATCAAGAAAAGAAGCATGGGAGCGAAATCAGAAGAAAATGCACAGGTACATTCACAATTCTTCTTCTGACGAACTTCTTTACCCGAACTATTATTGGCAGGATGAAACCCCTGTCCTCAACGAAGAGGCATTGTCAGAAATAACTTCTCTGTATAAAGTTGATACAGTTGTAACACACACGGCTCCATCGTTCTGTGAACTACAGAATAAGAACGGATTGCTGCAATGGGCAATCGGTGATGACAGTTTGTTGGATGATGTTCAGAAGGAACGTGAGATAATGGATGCCATCTATGAAGCTTTGAAAACTGACAGCGATACAATTACACATTGGTATTACGGACATTTTCATCAAAGTTGGCGTTCGTCTATAAATGGAGTTATGTTCAAGATGTTAGACATAATGGAGTTTATAGAACTTAATCCATGATTTTAGGTTAAAAGAAAAGGACCTAAGAAGATTACCTAGTTACCACTTTGAACTCCAATTCATGTTGTCATTATATATCTGACAGAACCAAAATGACAAATTGCTACTGAGTATGCTGCCAACAGCATCTTCCAAGCTCCAATGTTTTTTGTTTTTATTTTGAGAGCAGCTTCTCCCCATATTCCACGTGAATAAGGCTCAGTCCCTGCGCCGGTACTGATTCACCGGCCTTGCGCCTGTCTTTGGATTCAATTATGTCCCGAAACTGTTGCAGCGTAATCCTGCCATTACCGACCATAAGGAGTGTGCCTACAATGGAGCGAACCATGTTGCGTAAAAATCTGTCTGCAGTGATATAAAAATATAATAAGTGGTCTTTTTTTTCCCAATGTGCATCGTAAATCTTGCAGTTGTTGGTGAAAACTTGCGTGCCTGTTTTTGAGAAACACTTGAAATCGGTGTATTCCTTAAGTGTTTCGGCGGCTTGATTCATTAGGTTGATGTCAAGAGAATAATGATATTGGTATGAATATTTTGTCAGAAA
>JAFYJP010000115.1 GCA_017538085.1 Bacteroidales bacterium
CCCTTATCGCGTAGTTGTCTCTCAAATAATCCTCCACTTGCTTTTGGAAGTCGCCGTCACAATAGTTTTTATATGTCAATTCAGGCTTCGGAGCGTCTTTGGGGTCGTTTTTTAGCTTCAAATATTCAAAAGGATGCCATGTTGTCTGTATTGTTAGCAGTGCTAGCACAACGATGGTTATTATCTTTAGAATATTTTTCAAACGCGTCTCCATTAGATAAAGAATTAGTAATCAATGAGTATCTTTCTGAATTTATTCTCAACTGCCTCTTCTGTATATTTTTCAAGAAATATCTGACGGGAATAGGTATTAAAACGTGGGCGTGGATTTGATTCAAATTCCTTGATTTTTGCAATAAACTCCTCACCGGTGTTGCATTTGCCCCCTACCATATCGTAATCGATATCATAACCCATGAATGCCTCATCGGTTGCCAGAATGTTTTTGCCATACATAAGCGATTCGCAAGTCTTGACTTTCATTCCGCTTCCCTTGAAAATCGGCAGAATCATCAGGTCAGCTTCTTCAAAATATGGTTTCAAGTCCGGAACATCACTTATAACCTCAATATTATCGGGTATGTTGTAATGCTCACGCAGCTTATTCATTCCCTTACCAACAATTTTCACAGAAATATTGACATGAGGATAAACATGTTGCATGAACCATTCAATTCCTTCGTTGTTTGGCGGGAAATAAGCACCAAGGAAAAGGCACAGAGGCTGTTTGCGCGTAAATTCTTGAGAATATGAACTTCGCTGATAGCTGTCTTTTAAGGCTACAGGAATAAGTTCGTCAACGTGCCGATGATAACGTCTGTAGATTTCAGCATCATCACGGGAGTTCAGAGCAATTGTTTTGTCAGCATATTTACAGCAAAAAGCATCATTATTATCAACACAATTCAGAATGATTTTCTTTCCAGGTTTGTGATTGCCGATTTTAGCATCAAAATAAGGGACCTCGACATTGTGAAAAAAGCATATCACTTTACCATTGTACCCATTTTCTTTCAAAGATTTGGATATTATTCCGAATACGCTTCTGTCTATAAATACGACATCATATTCCCGGGCCATATTCACAATTTGAGCCACACGCCTTGGGGTTAAACCGAAAAAATAGTTTTTTGTGAAGTAGTAAGCGCCCTTCAAATAGTCAATGAATCTTTTTTTAACATTCTCATCATGAACATAATAAGTTGTGATATTATCACTTCCAACAATTTTTGAAAGAAGGTTGAAATTTTTTTGGCTTACCTGCTCGCCCCCCTCGAAGATTTTTTGGGATTTTTTATATCTGACAAATAAAATATTCATTAACCTGCGTTTTAACCAATTGCAAAAATATAACTAAAAACAAAATCAGCTTCCGATTGTCTCGGCTATTTTTTTGACATTCAGACTTCTTGCTGAGGCGTCAATGATTTCCTTGTATATTCCTCCCTTTTTATAAATTTCATCAGGGTTTCCGGATTGTTCCACATGACCTTCCTTGAGAGCATAAATATAGTCGGCATCAATGATTTGCGAAATACTGTGAGAAATGATGATAACCGTGCGGTTTTTCTTGATTTCATCAATACTGTTCTTTATCTGTTCTGTTGCTATGGCGTCAAGACTTGCCGTAGGTTCGTCCAAGAAAATTATTGGAGGATTTTTCAGAAACATACGGGCTATCGCAATCCGCTGTTGCTGACCACCCGACAGTTGCTGGGCACGGCTGTCGAACTTTTGCGGTAATTCCATGATTTGATCATAAATGAAAGCCTTCTTTGCGGCCTCTACCACTTCCTCGTGTGTCGCATCCGGTTTCCCATACAAAATATTCTCTTCAATTGTTCCATCGAAAATATGGTTGCTCTGCAGGACGAGTCCAATGTTCTCACGAAGATAATGAGTGTCGTATTCACGCAAATCCACTCCATCCAGCTTGATATATCCTTTGTCGGGTTCATAGAATTTGTCAAGCAGATTTACAATTGTACTCTTTCCAGCTCCTGAAAGTCCCACAAAAGCCGTAATTCTACCACTTTTTATGTCCATGTTTATGTCAGACAATGCCTTTGTACCATTAGGGTATGTAAAGTCAACGCCTGAAATTTCGAAGTTGCCTTCTATTTTTTTCGGACGATATTGACCAGTTGGCTCTATTTCATCATCTGAATTGAGAATATCAAAGAATCCTTCTGCATAAATCAGAGCATCGTTAATGTCATCGAAAATACGCTGCAGTTGTGTGATTGGCGCAACGACATTACCAAACAGCATAACATGATACATTATCTTTCCAATAGTCATGCCTGCATATCCCTTCAAAACAAGATATGAAGTCAGAATGATAACCAACACTGTACCTATTTGTTTGACAAAACTTTTCACACCATTGTAATAGAAACTGACCCGACGTGTTTTCAACTGATTGTCGGTCATCTGATTCTGAATTTCAAGCTGTTTGTCGCCTTCTATTCGTTCTCTGTTGAATGACTTGATGACATTAATGTTTTCAATAATGTTCATTATGCCGTGACTCTTATTTTCACGGA
>JAFYJP010000116.1 GCA_017538085.1 Bacteroidales bacterium
ACTGATTATCTGCAACATATAAGAGATATCCTTAGCAGCTACCGCAATTTGTGGAAAATCATTGATGTTCCGACATTAACATCAGATGACAAAAAGGAATTTTCCTTCGCTGACGAATACATGAGCCATAATGTAGATATTAAAACAATAGCGATAATAAAACACATTGAAAGTCTTCATGATGAGAGTTTCAACCATCTGATTGCCTCAATGAAGAGATTCATACACGATGAGAAGGAATACAAAATATCCATGGGATATTCCTACAGCATCGACGGTGATGAAAGCAACAACAGGGAACTCGTAGCCCATCACAGACTTCTCAAAAAGCATATTGAAAGCGCTTTATATCTGAAAATAAACACTGTTCAAGACGGGACCGTAGCCAAACAGGTGGTTTTTGGTGTGGCTGCAGGCATAGCAATGGTCATTACCACACTTATTGCCCTGCCGTTCCAAAAATATCTCGGTAACTATCCCACTCTTATTTTCATCATACTCGTAATTGCATACATGCTCAAAGACCGGCTTAAAGAAATCATGAGAAGTCTTTTTGCATATCAGCTAAAAGGCAAATATTTTGACAATAAGACAGTTATAAGCATCAAAAACAACGAGACGGGATGGGAGAAAGAAGGTGTGGATTTCATCACCGCTGACAAAACCCCGCAGGAGGTTCTCAACATACGGAATCGTTCCTATCTCGATTCGAACAATGGGACAAGCGATGAAAAAATCATTCTATACAGGAAGAAAGTCTTCATTGACAATGAAATACTGAAAAGCCAGAACAACTATGATTTCACCGGTATCTATGACATCACGAGATTTCATATTTTCCATTTCACACAAAAGATGGACAATCCGCAGGTTACGCTTAATGTCCTTAACGATGCCGGCGAGGTGCACACCAACATAACAGAAAAGACATACTCTCTTTACATTGTGATGCAATTCCAATATGAAGAGCAGCAGGAATACAAAGGGTATAAAATTACCATGACCCGTGACGGCATAACTGAAATAAATTATATAACTTTGCAAACCAATAAACTACAACAAAATAACATAAAATAATTCTATGAAAAACGTCAGTATAAACACTAAGCAGGCGCTGAAACATATTCCGACACCGCTAGTAGAGGCTGTAAGTGAACAGGTTTACAATGGTTATAAGACACTTATCAGAAGAAATGGTCCCGGTAACGATTTCTTAGGATGGATGGATCTTCCGGTTAATCCTGACAAAAAACTGCTTGAAAGAATCAAAAACGATGTAAATGAACAAAAAAAGAAATCAGACATCATTGTTGTGATTGGCATTGGCGGTTCTTATCTCGGCGCACGCGCAGTGACAGAAGCCCTCAATTTCAGCAGGAAACCATCATTTCCTGAAATCGCTTTTGCAGGCAACAACCTCAACGCGCTTGACCTGTCACTTCTGATGGATAAATTAGACAAAAGGAACTATTCCATAGTGGTCATCTCAAAATCAGGCACCACCACCGAACCTGCCATCGCATTCAGAATCCTGCGCCAGCATCTCATCAAGAAATATGGTGAAAACGAGGCTGCAAACAGAATCATAGCCATCACCGACAAATCGCGCGGCACACTGAAAAACCTGTCAGATATGTGCGGATACCCCACATATATCATCCCTGATGATGTAGGGGGACGGTTTTCAGTTCTGACACCTGTTGGTCTTCTTCCTATTGCGCTTGCCGGATACGACATCGAAAAAATCCTTGAAGGAGCCGGAGCCATAGCGGAAATGTGCCTTGACGAAAACCAGGCCATCTACAGTCCGGCATACCAATATGCCATTGCGCGCAACGTTCTGTATGCTGCCGGTTTCGATATAGAAATTCTTGTCAACTATCTTGACAATCTCAACTATGTTTCCGAATGGTGGAAACAGCTCTACGGCGAAAGCGAGGGCAAGGACGGCAAAGGCCTATTCCCTGCAAGTGTCAGCAACACCACTGACCTTCATTCACTTGGCCAGTTCATCCAGGGCGGAACCAGGAAGTTATTTGAAACAGTACTTCAGGTCGATAGGGTTAAATACGACATCACAGTCCCCGAAATCGACGGAGACATTGACAATCTCAACTATGTGGCAGGCAAGAGTCTCCATCAAATCAACAAGATTGCCCAGAAAGCCACGACGAGTGCTCACCTCGAAGGCGGTGTTCCAAACATCACTATTGCCATACCTCAGATTTCGGAATATTCATTGGGACAACTCATCTATATGTTCGAATTTGCATGTGGCATCAGCGGTTACACCATCGAAGTAAATCCATTCGACCAGCCAGATGTCGAAAATTACAAATCGAAGATGAAGAAACTGCTGAAAGGATAAAAGTATTAAAGACATAAAGTTAAAAACAAACAAAATGGGAAATAACAACAAACAAGTTTTCTACCTTTTCATAATAGGTGTTTTCTATTTCATATTCGGATTCGTAACATGGCTCAACGGCACATTGATTCCGTTCCTTCAGAAGACATGCGAATTAAACCAGTTTGAGGCTTATCTCGTAACATTCGCATTTTATATTTCATATTTTGTATGGTCACTGCCTTCATCAGCTATTCTGAAAAAAACCGGTTTTAAGAAAGGGTTGGCGATAGGACTTTTTGTTATGGCCATAGGTGCAGCATTGTTCATTCCTGCGGCTTCGTCAAGGTCATATATTCTGTTTCTGTTAGGTTTGTTCATACTCGGTTCAGGGCTTGCACTTATGCAGACCGCTGTGAATCCGTATGTTACAATTCTCGGTCCGATAGAGACGGCTGCCCGCCGTATGAGTATCATGGGCATCTGCAACAAATTCGCAGGTATTCTTGCTCCTATCATTCTCGGTGCCGTACTGCTCAGCGGACTTGACGAGATAGAAGACCTCACAGTTCTGTCTCACAGACTGGTCACCCCATATCTTATTATGACAATCGTACTCGTTGCACTCGGATTTCTCATCCTTGCTGTTGACTTGCCGGAACCAAACGAGGAAGAGGATAAATCGGCAAAGAATACCAAGAAAACGATATGGCAATATCCTTATCTGTGGTTCGGTATTATTGCCCTGTTCTTCTATGTCGGTGTGGAAGTCATAGCCGGTGACTCCGTAATCAATTATGGCAGGGCCTTAGGTGTTGACATGATATCAGCAAAATATTTCACAAGCATCACGCTTTTGGGAATGGTGATAGGTTATTTCATCGGTGTTGCCCTTATTCCAAAAGTCATATCACAGCGTCAGGCTCTGATTGGTTGCTCCACCTTAGGCATTATCTTCGCGATACTGGCTCTATCTGTTGATGTCACAAAATCAATAACATTTCCATTCATCGACCTTACCTCTTTCCATCCTATAACCATGCACATACCGCTCACTGTGCTCTTCGTATGTTTGATGGGACTTGCCAATTCACTGGTATGGCCTGCAATATGGCCATTGGCACTTGACGGTGTGGGACATCACACAAAAACCGCTTCAGCATTGCTCATCATGGCCATCGCCGGCGGTGCCGTCATGCCTCTTATCCTTGGCAAACTCAACGATGTTATCGGTTTCCAGCAAGCCTATTGGATTACGATACCATGTTATGTGATCATTCTATGCTTTGCCCTTTTCGGTTACAAACTTGGAAAAAATCGTTAATTGAAATTCATTTTTAACATTACTCAAATAATTATTGTAAATTTGCAGTTTGTTTTATTTTTTTAGAAAATGAAGGTTTCTTATTCTTGGTTAAAGGATTATGTCGATTGTAATCTGTCGGCAGAAGAGGTTTCTGACAAACTGACATTCTGCGGTTTGGAAGTTGAAACATTAGAAAAGGAAGAATTAGTGAAGGGCGGTCTCAAGGGCGTCGTTGTCGGAGAAGTGCTGACATGCGAGGCACACCCTAATTCCGACCATCTGCATGTGACAAAAGTAAATATTGGCGGTGACACGCCTCTCGACATTGTCTGCGGCGCACCGAATGTTGCTGCAGGTCAGAAAGTTGCAGTTGCCACCATCGGTACCACATTATTTTTTGGCGAAAAGCCTATCACCATTAAGAAAGGCAAGTTACGCGGCTGCGTTTCCGAGGGAATGATTTGTGCAGAGGACGAGCTGTGTCTCGGTACATCGCACGATGGAATCATGGTTCTCGATCCTTCCGCCGTTCCCGGGACTCCTTTAAAGGAATTTCTCGGACTCAACGACGAGTATGGCTTTGAAATAGGTCTTACCGCCAACCGTTCCGATGCAACCGGACACATCGGCGTAACACGTGACCTGTGTGCGCTGCTCAGTCTCGACAACTACAATGCCGGCAAAAAGGAATTCGTAAAACTGAAGATGCCGGACGTTTCCAGTTTCAAGGCTGACAATCATGACCTCAACGTCAAAATAACCGTGGAGGATTCGCAAGCCTGTCTTCGTTATGCAGGTGTCAGCGTATCCGGCGTCACTGTCGCCGAATCCCCGGAATGGTTGAAAAAACGCCTTATGTCAATAGGTCTCAAACCAATCAACAACGTAGTCGATATCAGCAACTTCGTACTGTTTGAAACGGGTCATCCGCTTCATACATTCGATGCTGACAAGATAGGCGGAAAACATATCATCGTAAAGAAACTGCCTCAGGATACTGTTCTGAGGACTCTTGACGGCGTTGACAGAAAACTCAGCAGTGAAGACCTAATCATTTGTGACGAAAACGAGGGTATGGTAATTGCCGGAGTATTCGGCGGTGAAAAATCAGGCATCAGCGAAAACACCACCAATGTTTTCATTGAAGCTGCCGTCTTCGACCCACCTACCATCAGAAAAACCGCCAAACGTCACGGTCTTCAGACCGATGCATCATTCAGATATGAACGCGGTGTGGATCCGGAAATGACAATTTTTGCCCTAAAACGTGCAGCTCTGCTCATAAAGGAGATTGCCGGCGGAAAAATATCTTCCGAAATTACTGATGTATATCCAAACCCTATTCCAAGAAAACAGGTAACATTGTTATACGACAGAGTCAACAGACTGATAGGCAAAGAGATACCTAAGGAAGAAATCATTTTCATACTCCAGTCGATGGACTTCGACATCGTATCCCATGACAATGATCAGCTGGTAGTCGGTGTCCCGACTGCAAAATACGATGTATATCGTGAAGCTGACGTCATTGAGGAAGTACTCCGCATATACGGTTACAACAATATTGAAATAGGACGTGAACAGAACTTCACTTTTGGCAACACCCCAAAACCAGACCCTGAAAAAGTCGGGGAAATAGCAGGCGATTTCCTGTGCGACAACGGCTACATGCAGATAATGAACAATTCCTTATGTGCTGAAGAGCTGTCAAAGTTGGTTCCTGCCTTTGCACCGGAAAACAACGTCAGAGTCCTCAACCCGCTGTCAAAGGAGCTCAACATTATGCGCCGCAGCCTGATTTTCGGTGGGCTGCAGTCGATAATATACAATATCAACCGGAAAGTCAAAGGACTTAAATTCTTCGAATTCGGCAATGTCTATTCATATCATCCGGAATTCGCCGACAGCAAAAACGTGGACAAAAAATATGAAGAGGTACAGCATCTCGCAATTTTCGCAACAGGCAACTATGTCAATGAATCATGGTATGCCCCAAAAAGAGATGCGACATTCTTCGACTTAAAATCCGACACATTACGCCTGCTTCATAGAATAGGTATTGATATGAAGCGCGAAAATGAAGAAGAAATCGACGGAATCTTTGGCAAAACCCTCCTCATCAAAATAGACAAGACCGAGGTTGCGCAAATTTGCGAGGTTCCACAGAATCTGCTTGATTATTATGACATCAAGCAGAATGTATTCTTCTCTGATATTCTTTGGGCTAACGCACTGAAACTCAAAGGAAGAAACAAAATTTCCTTCTCTCCGTTACCTAAATTCAACGATACCAGAAGAGACCTTGCCATTGTTGTTGACAAGCAGGTAAAGTATTCTGACATAGTGAACATTACCCGTCAGAAAGGCGGCAAGACAATCAAGTCCATGAATCTGTTTGACGTATATGAGGGCATTACTGTGGGAGCCGGCAAAAAATCCTACGCTATCGCTTATTTCCTGCGCGATGATGACAAGACTCTGACCGACGAACAGATTGAGAAGACCATGACACAGCTTATCAACCTGTACGGCAAAGAATTTGGTGCAACCATCAGATAGAGTACAGACAAACAACCGACGGCCATTACTGCTATAGGATAACAGACCACAATGGAAGACATACAGACTATTAAAAAACAATTCGGCATCATCGGCAACACGCCGGCGTTGAATCATGCAATTGAAATCGCATGTCAGGTTGCGAAGGTGGACATTACTGTCCTGATACAAGGTGAAAGCGGTGTAGGTAAGGAATTTTTTCCTAACATCATCCACAAGCTCAGTCCCCGCAAACAGCATCCGTACATTGCCGTCAACTGCGGTGCAATTCCGGAAGGCACCATTGACAGTGAACTGTTCGGCCATGAGAAAGGCTCCTTCACTGGAGCTACGGAGTCCCGCAAAGGATATTTCGAGACTGCTGACGGCGGCACAATTTTCCTTGATGAAGTGGCAGAACTGCCTCTCACAACTCAAGTGCGTCTGCTTCGCGTTCTTGAAACAGGTGAATTTATCAAGGTCGGCTCATCCAAGGTACAGAAAACCAATGTCAGGGTAGTAGCCGCAACAAACGACAACATGCACCAGAGCATACAGAAGGGCAAATTCCGTATGGACCTCTACTATCGTCTCAACACAGTACCTATATTTATTCCGCCACTGCGTGAAAGAAAAGACGATATTCCCCTGCTTTTCAGGCGATTCGCCATGGGATGCTCGGAAGCATACAATATGCCTCAGATTGAACTGACTCCGGAAGCTTCGATAATGCTGAAGAACTACCGCTGGGATGGTAATGTGCGCCAGCTGAAAAACGTGACTGAACAGATATCCATCATTGAAAAAGACAGACTAATCACACCTGAGATTCTGAGAAAATATCTGCCTGACTCGAATAATTCCATGCTGCCGGTCCTAATGAGCGAATCTTCAAGCAAGGAAGATACCATCAGCATGACAGAACGGGACATCCTTTACAAGATTCTCTTCGATATGAAAGCGGAAGTCAACGAACTTCATGCAACTCTGAACCAAATCATCAAAAGTCAGAACATGTCTGATTCCACAGTCAAACCGCTGACTGACGCAATGGACAATATACATCCGCAAAGCGAATATATCTATGACAGGATCATTGAACAGGATGACAAGGTCGAACAGGCTCCATACAGAATCGAAACCGTTGATAACAAGCCGACCATCACTCACAAATTGGAGGCTAAATCGGCAGAGATTGACGAGGAACCGATGACGCTTGAGGAAAACGAAAAGATTCTGATTAAGAGAGCTCTCTCAAGACATAAAAACAAAAGAAAAGCTGCCGATGAACTTGGCATTTCCGAAAGGACCCTATACAGGAAAATCAAAGAATACGATCTTGAAAACGAAAGATAACCATATTCTTATGAAATATTTTCCACACACACTGATTTTTATATGTTTGACAGTTCTGCTGCCATCATGTAAAATCTATTCTTTCTCGGGGGCTTCCATTTCACCGGAAATAAAAACCGTATCTGTGGATTATTTCACCAATCAGGCCACCATTGTAAATCCGTCCTTAAGTCAGGCACTCACAGAAGCCCTCAAGGATAAATTTCTTACGAGAACTTCCCTGAGCCTGGTGGATTCTGACGGAGACATGGCCTTTTCGGGTGTTATTACTAGCTATACGACTACACCTCAGGCAATTACGTCTGACCAGACAGCTGCGATGAACCGACTCTCCATAACTATCCGCGTACATTATACCAACGATTTTGATGAAAAAAGCAACTTCACCAAAACGTTCACAAGATATCAGGATTATGACAGTTCCCTTAGCCTCAGCGATGTGGAAGGCTATTTGGTGGACGAAATCGTGTCACAGCTTGTTGACGACCTGTTTAATGAAACCGCAGTAAACTGGTGATTATGAAAAGAGATGTATTATTCAGCTATATCCAGCATCCATCTTCACAAAACAAGGACGATATTTCAGCAATAGAAGACCTGCTGCTCAAATATCCTTATTTTCAGACCGCACATATACTGTACCTTAAATTCATGCTCGACAACGAAGACATGAGATACAGCCGCCAGGCAGGAATTTCCGCATATACAGTCAATGACAGGGAAATTCTCCGAAAGACCCTGATGATGGAGGAAAAGAGTTCAAAAAAACAGAATTCCGCGCAAAAAGACAACAGTTTTATCGAAATCCAGCCGACTTCATGGTTCGATTTAATCCAAAAAAAGAAGAAAGAAGACCACAAAACCGGCCAGTCAAAACCAGCTGCAAATAAAAAAACAACCCCTACTTTAGAAGAGGCATCATTAGAAAGTGACACTGATAATCAGGATGTTGTGAGCGAAACTCTTGCCAGAATCTATGAGATGCAGGGTAATTATGAGAAAGCGGAAAAAATTTATCAACAGCTTTGTTTGTTAAATCCGAAAAAAAGTAGTTACTTTGCAGCCCAAATTGAAAAACTGAAAGAAAAACAAAATAACAAATAAATCATGGGTATATATTATGTAGTTACGATTGCTATCCTAATAGCTTGTGTAATAATGGTTTTAGTAGTATTGGTTCAAAATTCCAAAGGTGGTGGTTTGGCTTCAAACTTCCAGGCACAGAATCAATATATGGGTGTCAGAAAAACTACTGACTTTATAGAAAGAACGACATGGACAGTCGCAATAATCATTTGCGTGCTGTGTTTAGTATCAGTATTCCTGATACCAAGACACAAATACAGTGAAGCTGTTGAAAGTGATACTCAGTTAAGAAATATCATAGAAAACGAACAGGCACCAGCTGATGCAGCAAACTATCAGACACCTCCTACTGAAGCTGAATAATAATATTAGCGGGATAACAATATAAAAAATGTCAGATTGTCATATACAGTCTGACATTTTTTGTTTATAGGCGGTTTGGCATACTTTATGCAGTACACGGAAATTGCTGTCGTAATTTTCAGGCAGCATTAATTTAGAAAAAATATATCAAATAATAAAAACGTTAAAAAAATGACAAAATTAAACATTAAACCATTAGCAGACAGAGTTTTAGTTGAACCTGCTGCTGCTGAAGTAAAGACTGCCGGCGGAATTATTATCCCTGACACCGCAAAGGAAAAACCTCAAAAAGGAACAGTTGTGGCCGTAGGTCCAGGTAAAAAGGATGAACCGATGACCGTCAAGCCAGGAGATTCAGTACTGTATGGCAAATATGCCGGCACAGAGATAAATCTCGATGGCACAGTCTATATGATTATGAGAGAATCAGATATCGTTGCAATCATTTAATCAATTATTAACCTAAACTATCAGAATCATGGCAAAAGAAATAATATATAATGTTGACGCAAGAAACAAGATAAAAACCGGCGTTGACGAATTGGCAAATGCAGTTAAAGTCACATTGGGTCCTAAAGGTCGCAATGTTATCATTGAGAAATCATACGGTGCTCCTCAGGTTACAAAGGATGGAGTTACAGTAGCCAAAGAGATAGAACTCGAAGACAAATTCGAGAACATGGGTGCGCAACTCGTTAAAGAGGTGGCATCAAAGACCAACGATATTGCCGGTGACGGTACAACAACCGCAACAATACTTGCTCAGGCTATCGTTGCAGAAGGACTGAAAAACGTAACCGCAGGTGCAAATCCTATGGATTTGAAACGCGGAATTGATAAGGCTGTCAAAACTGTCATTGAAGACCTTAAGAAACAAAAACAGGAAATCGGCAATGACAACGAAAAAATCAAACAGGTAGCCACCATTTCAGCAAACAATGACTCCGAAATCGGTAACCAGATAGCAGAAGCTATGGCAAAGGTCAAAAAGGAAGGTGTCATCACTATCGAAGAGGCTAAAGGTATCGAAACCACCGTTGATGTAGTTGAAGGCATGCAGTTTGACAGAGGTTACATTTCATCATATTTCGTAACCGACACCGAAAAGATGCAGGCTGTTCTTGACAATCCATTTATCCTTATCTTTGACAAGAAGATATCAGCGATGAAAGACTTGCTTCCTATTCTTGAGAAATCACTGCAGACTGGCCGTCCACTGCTCATCATCTGCGAAGATATTGAAGGTGAAGCACTTGCAACATTGGTTGTCAACAAGATTCGTGGTACCATCAATGTGGCTGCAGTAAAAGCTCCAGGTTTCGGTGACAGAAGAAAGGAAATGCTGGAAGATATCGCCATACTTACAGGCGGTACTGTCATTTCAGAAGAGAAAGGCTATAAACTTGAAGATGCAGTGGTTTCACAGCTTGGTCAGGCTGAAAAGATTACTATCACCAAGGACAACACCACTATCGTAAGCGGCAAGGGCGACAAGGAAAACATCCAGGCTCGTATCGCACAAATAAAGGCTCAAATTGAGACCTCAACTTCCGACTACGACAAGGAGAAATTACAGGAAAGACTTGCAAAACTCGCAGGCGGTGTTGCAGTAATCCATGTAGGTGCTGCAAGTGAAGTTGAAATGAAGGAAAAGAAAGACCGTTTCGAAGATGCTCTCAATGCAACAAGAGCAGCCACCGAAGAAGGTATCATTCCTGGCGGCGGCATCGGTTACATCAGAGCAATCAACGCTCTCGACAATCTTAAATACGAAAACAACGATGAAAAGGTCGGCATCGCTATTATCCGCAGAGCTCTTGAAGAACCTCTGCGCCAGATAGTTCAAAACGCCGGTCTTGAAGGCTCAGTAATCGTCAACAAAGTTAAGGAAGGAAAGGGCGATTATGGTTTCAATGCAAGGACTGAAGTTTATGAGAACCTCTTTGCAAGCGGTGTTGTCGATCCTCTGAAGGTAAGCCGTGTGGCTCTTGAAAATGCCGCATCAATTGCAGGCATGATTCTGACTACAGAATGTGCCATCACAGAGATAAAAGATAAGAATGCTCCAATGATGCCTCAACCAGGCATGGGCGGAAATCCAGGCATGATGTAAAAATTTGGGTATTGTTTTTTCATAATGTTGGAGGATGTCGCAAATTTTTGCGGCATCCTCTTTTTTATGCCATACGGAAAGGTCAAATAAAAGTAATTTTATTATATTTGCAGATTTGTAACATACAAGTAAATAATAATCAAAGTAAATAAGCGTATAATAAAAATCCTTCCAAAAATGAAACATCTCAACAAATGCGTAGCAGTAATATTTCTGCTTACAACGTTTGCTGCAAATGCTCAGCAGATTTCCTATCAAAACACACGTAACGGATTGACAGTCAACCTGTCAGTTCCGGAATTCACAGTAACCAATTTCACCGACAAAGGTGAAGAAATGAGTGAAATCAGTATGGCTGGCTCTTTCATTCCCAACGATGAGGGCATGCCTAACCTTCCCAGAATAAGCAGATTCATTGCTGTTCCCAACGGGGCGACAGTCTCTGTTGATTACGATTTGGCTTCTGTTGAGGTTTATCACAATGTGAACATCGCTCCTGCTCTGAAGCTCACTCCTACCACGGAAGAGCCTTCAACAGAATACATCAGAAACGAAAAAGTATATGGCGCCGATGCAATGTATCCTGCCACTCCGGTCGAAATATCCGAAGTCAACTCCTTACGTGGTGTGAACACAGTAATTCTCGGCATCACACCATTTCAGTATAATCCTGTCACCAAAGAACTTGTTGCATATAAAAACGTTACCGTCAATATGACTTTCGACGGCGGTGACGGGCAATACGGTGAAACAAGGCTGCGTTCACGCTGGTTCGAGCCAATACTGCAAAACACTCTTCTCAACTATGAGTCACTTCCAAAGGTTGATTTTTCAAAAGTCTATGACAATTCAAAGGACGAAGAAGGATGCGAATACCTCATCATCATCCCAAACAGAGAAGATTTCAGACCATACGCAAATATGATGAGAGATTTCAGAAACAAACAAGGTATTCTTACCAAGGTAATGACCCTCAACGAGATGGGATGCACAAGCACAACACAGATAAAAAACTTCATCCACAATGGCTACAGCAACTGGGACATTCCACTGGTAGCAGTCCTCATCATGGGTGACCACAACACCAATATGTCACTCGGTGTTCCGGCAGAGGTGGTCAATCACCCATACAGTGGCTCCTGTATTACTGATAATGGGTATTCAGATGTCACCGGCGACCTTCTTCCAGAGATAGTGGTCACAAGAATGGCTGCTGAAACCGTTGCACAATTACAGGTTTTGGTAAGCAAAGCAATAGAATATGAAAGCAATCCATGTATGGACGGCGATTTCTACGACCATCCTATCACAGCATTGGGCTGGCAGGACAGCCGCTGGTTCCAAATTTGCAACGAAACCATCGGTGGTTATTGGCGTAATCATGGCAAGAATCCTGTCCGTGTCAACGCAATTTATCAGGGCAATCCAGGAAGCACTTGGTCAACAGCGCAGAACACATCAACAGTAGTCAACTATTTCGGTCCTAATGGCACACAGGTCATTCCAGCAACCCCTGCAGAACTCGGAGGTTGGACCGGAGGTACGGCAGCCGGTGTCAACAATGCAATCGATGCAGGAGGTTTCTTATTGCTGCACAGCGACCATGGTTATGAAACCGGCTGGGGTGAACCAAGCTACTCCAACAGCAACGTACAGCAGCTCACCAATGTAGGCAAACTCATTTATGTCATTGACAACGACTGTTCCACAGGAAAATACAACAATCCGACACCATGTTTCGGTGAAGCATTCCACCGTCACACATACAACGGTCAGAACGCAGGAGCAATCGGCGTTCTCTGCCCTACTGAAGTGTCCTACTCATTCGTGAACGATGTGTATTTCTGGGGTATGTTTGACTATTTCGACAATTCATTCCTTCCAGATTACGGCAATCATCCTTTGCCAAACTACGTAGGTGAATGGTTACCGGCATTTTCCGATGTTGCCGGCAAATATTTTCTTGCACAGAGCAGCTGGCCATACAACTCAGGCGACAAGGGCATAACCTACGAAATATATGAGCAGCACGGCGACGCTTTTCTGAGACTTCAGACTGAAATACCTACCGAAATGGCCATTGAACACACCACCGAAATCATGGTGGAAGTTCCTATAATCATCACCTGTGAGGCAGGAGCACTCATGGCCTTCTCAAAGGGTGATGAACTGCTTGCTGTCATAGATGCCACAGGTGAGGAACAGGAAATTTATCTCCCGGCATTCGAAGTTGATGACACCATCACCATCGTCTGCACAAAACAGAACAGACTGAGATATGAAGCCCAAATGCTGGCTATTCCTGCCGATGGACCTTATCTTGTCGGCCGTGGATGGACCATCAATGACAACAATGGCGATGGCAAAGTGGAATACGCTGAAACAGTCACAATAGACTGTAACATCAAAAACGTAGGTATTGAAGACTGTACAAACACCACATTCACATTATCAACCTCCGACCCATACATAATCATCATTGACGGTCAGGCTGAAGCAGGAACAGTACCTGCAGGTGAAATCATTACAGTTGAAAATGCCTTCACTGTCAAAGCAAAAGCGAACATTCCTGACAACCATGTTGCCAACTGCCTTATCACTTATTCAAACGGTTCAGCAACATGGACCAGTGAACTCACAATTGAGGGAGTGGCACCGAATCTGCAGTTTGTAAGTTTCGGCGTTGAAGGCCAACTCATACCAGGCTATACCGTAAACATTGTACCATCAGTCAACAATGTTGGCCATGCAGCTGTTTACAATGCATCAGCCACACTCACGACATCATGTCCATACGTCACCGTCAACACGGTTGATCCAGTTTCAATAGGTGACATACCAACCGACAACACTACCGTATCAGCTTCATTCTCAATAACTTTAAGTGAAGACACTCCTTTTGGAATCGATATTGAATCGCTCTTCACAATTGATGCCGACTATGAATTTTCACAAGACTTTGAATTTGCACCATACGTTGACATCTGTAATGTTGCAATAACATTGTTCCCATACAACGAAGGTTATGAAGAAAACGAAATACCTCAATGCTGGCAGCAGGAATATGTAGAAGGTGACAGTCTGCATCTGTGGACTGTTCAGGATGGTGGTTACCAGCATCACCCATATCATGCTCATTCAGGCAATGCCAATGCTTTTATAAACGGCACCGATATCACCACAAAACTCATCACTCCAACCATTGATTTAAGCAATGCTTCAAGTGCCACACTGAAATTCTGGCACGCACAGTCGGTTCTCACCAGCAATCAGGATATTCTCCGCGTATATTACAAGAATGCCACCGATGGTGACTGGCAGCTGCTTGCCACCTATCAGTTCAGTATTGCAAACTGGAAAGAAAGAACCATAGAGCTTCCGGAACTTACCGCCAACTATACCATTGCTTTCGAAGCTGAATGCAACGGCGGCTACGGCATTGTGCTTGATGACATAGAAGTCTCCATTGTTCCTTCATCATCACTTGCAGGCGATGCCAATGGCGATGGTGTTGTCAATGTCCAGGACATCATGACGATAGTTGCATATCTGATGAATGGTCAGCCTGATGCTTTCTTCTTCAACCTTGCCGACATCAACGGCGACGGCATTGTCAATATTCTTGACATTATGGGCATCGTAAGTGTAATAATGTAACAGTTCTATAACCTGCAAGAAAGATGAATATAGCAATATTTGCATCCGGCAACGGAACCAATTTCGAAAACATAACCAGATATTTTGCCGGCAGTCAGGATGTGAAAGTCAGTCTGATGGTATGCAACAAAGCAAATGCCAACGTCATAAAACGTGCAGAAAAGCTTAAGGTTCCATCAGTCTGTTTTCCTACGAAAGAATGGAAAACAGGAGAAAACGTACTGCAAGAATTGCATTCAAAGGACATAGACTTCATCGTTCTTGCAGGCTTTTTGCTTCTCGTGCCGGAGTTAATCATCGATGAATACTCCGGGAGGATTGTCAACATTCATCCGGCTCTGCTTCCGAAATTCGGCGGGAAAGGAATGTATGGCAGCCACGTCCATGAGGCTGTAATCAAATCTCTTGCCAAAGAAAGCGGAATCACAATTCATTACGTCAACAAGAAGTACGATTCAGGACAGATAATCAAGCAGGTGAAGTGCAGCATTGACGACAATGAAACCGTTGAAAGTCTTGAAGCGAAAATACACGCTTTGGAGAAGGAATATTATCCCAAAGTCCTTGAAAAGTTATTAATTCGGTAAACAAAATTAGTATTATCTTTGCACGTTATTTTTTTAACCAAACAAACAATAAAAATCTATGAAATCATTACGTTTAGCATTATTTGCACTGATGTGTGCAATTGCAATTACAGGATGTGAAAAAAATAAATACAACAAGGTTGTTTTAAGGGATAAAACCGACACTCTCAATTACCTTGTCGGTGCAGCTTTTGCCGAAGAAGCCCTGTCACGCCCATATTTCAGTGACAGTTCGTATGCCACTAAATATGACATCAAGAAAGAAGTTATAATACGTGGATTTCTTGACAGATTTGACAAAGATGTGCTGGAAGGGGATGATGCTATGAAAAATTTCCTCAAAGAATTCCAGGAGACCATGAATGACGAGAAAATGGCAAAGCTGAGAGTCGAATATGACAAAAATCTCGAAGCAGGCAATAAATATCTCAACAAAATCAAAGTCAAAGACGGCGTTCACGAACTTCCAGTTGAAATCTCCTTCAACGGAACGACACAAACATACAATATGTATTATGCAGTGATAAAGGAAGGAAACGGGAGGAAACCTACCTTAGACAACACTGTCACATTAGATTACACAATGTACTCACTGGGTGAGAATGAAAAACTCGTGGAGCAGTTAACCACTTCCAATGATGTTCCACGTGTGTTTAAAGTCAGCGATCTGGATATTGACGGTCTGAAATCCGGTATCCAACAGATGAACAAAGGTGCAAAATACAGATTCTTCATTCCATCCGAACTGGCATATCGTGATCAGATGAACATTCCTATTCCAATAGGTTCAACTCTTGTCATTGACGCTGAACTGCATGATATTAATTAGTTTAAATATAAAATGGAAAATATTATGAAATCATCACGTTTAATTTTAATTGCAGCGTTATGTGCCTTAGCGGTCACCGGCTGCAACCAAAAACAAAACAAAAAAGTTGTTTTATCTGATAAAACCGATAGCATCAACTATTTGGTCGGTGCAGCTCTCGCTAAAGACGTAAAGGAACGCCCTTATTTCCGCGATGAAAGCTACGCTACAAAATATGACATCAGAGAAGACATGATTATGGCAGGATTCAATGACGCTCTTAATAAAGACATTCTTGAAAATGATTCCGCTTTCATAAAATTCATCAAGAATTTCTCTTTAAGCATGCAGAAAGAACAATATGTTGAACTGAAAAAAGAATACCAGAACAACCTTGATGAAGGCAAAAAATTTCTTAACGAAATAAAAGACAAGGAAGGTGTATATGCCATGTCTGTTGAAGTCAATGAAAACAACCAGCCACATACATACACCATGTATTACAAAATCTTAAAATCAGGTACCGGCAAAAAAGCGACACTTGACAACAAGATTACCGCAGACTATACAGTTTACACTCTTGACCAGGTTCAAAGAATGACCTCCAAAGATGCTTCTCCAGCAGCATTTTATGTGAGAGACATAAACACCATTGGACTGAAAGCCATTGTACAGCAAATGAACAAAGGGGCACAATACAGATGCTTCATCCCTGCAGAGCTGGCATATCAGGATCAACTCAACATTCCTGTTCCACTTGGTTCAACAGTCATTGTCGATATCGAAATTCACGACATACAGTAAATGGAATACAATCACATCGAGATAGAAAAGAAATGGCAGTCTTATTGGGCTGAAAACAAAGTATTCAAGACTGACAACCATTCCGACAAGCCTAAATTTTACATTTTAGACATGTTTCCTTACCCTTCGGGTGCAGGACTGCATGTAGGGCATCCATTGGGGTATATAGCATCAGACATTTATGCACGCTATATGCGCCATAAAGGCTATAACGTCCTTCATCCTATGGGTTATGACGCTTTTGGTCTGCCAGCCGAACAATATGCCATCCAAACCGGCACTCACCCGGAAGTGACGACAATAAAAAACATCAACCGATACAGAGAACAACTTGACAAAATAGGTTTCTCCTTTGACTGGGATAGAGAGGTAAGAACCTGTGATCCAAAGTATTACAAATGGACACAGTGGACTTTTCTCAAACTGTTCAACTCATGGTACAACAATACCATCGACAAAGCCGACAAGATAGAGAATCTTATTGCCGAATTTGAAATCTACGGCAACAAAAAGGTCAATGCAGCCACCACGTGTGAAAGGATATTCTCTTCGAATGAATGGAAAGCCATGACAGAGAAGGAGAAGAGTGACATACTGATGGAATACCGACTGGCTTACCTTGCTGAAACATGGGTTAACTGGTGTCCGAAGCTTGGCACTGTCCTTGCCAACGACGAAGTCAAGGACGGCCTCTCTGAAAGAGGCGGATATCCTGTCGAAAGAAGGAAGATGAACCAGTGGATACTAAGGATTACCGCATACGCACAGCGTTTGCTTGATGGTCTCGAAACCATTGACTGGTCAGATTCCGTCAAGGAAATGCAGCGTAACTGGATTGGTCGTTCCGAAGGTGCTTCTGTCATTTTCAAGGTTGATGGTCATGAAGACCTCGAACTTGAAGTGTTCACCACTCGTCCCGACACTTTGTGGGGTGCAACTTTCATGGTGATAGCTCCTGAACACGATTATGTCAGCCTCATCACCACACCGGAACAAAAAACCGCTGTAGATGAATATGTCACATACGCGAAAAACCGTTCCGAAAGGGAAAGGATGGCAGAAGTACGTCACATTAGTGGTGTGTTTACCGGTTCTTACGGTATCAACCCTCTAACCGGTGCAAAAATCCCTATCTGGATTGCCGATTACGTACTTGCCGGCTACGGCACAGGTGCCATCATGGCAGTTCCGGCACACGACAGCCGTGACTTCGCATTCGCTCGCCACTTCAACCTTCCGATTATTCAGGTTGTATGCGGCAACGGTGACCAGCCAAGCGACCCTTCCACATGGAAAGAATCGTATGATGCAAAGGAAGGTATCATGGTCAACTCAGGACCAATCAACGGCATGACTGTAAAACAGGCCATCCGCAATGTCATCGACAAAATCGAGCATCTGGGCATAGGCCACGGAAAAGTCAACTACAGACTTAGAGATGCCATTTTCAGCCGCCAAAGATACTGGGGCGAACCATTCCCGATTTACTATAAAGACGGCATCCCATACCCTGTAAGCGAAAAAGACCTCCCTATAGAACTTCCCGAAGTTGATGCCTTTTTACCCACAGAAAACGGTGAACCGCCATTGGCACGTGCAAAGGATTGGACATACAAGGGCTTCCCTCTCGAAACCAACACTATGCCTGGTTTTGCAGGTTCAAGCGGCTACTACCTCAGATACATGGACCCTCATAACGACAACCAATATTTCTCACGTCAGGCAGTCGATTATTGGAGAAATGTTGATCTGTATCTCGGTGGTGACGAACACGCCGCAGGCCATTTGATTTATGCACGCGTGTGGAATAAATTCCTATGCGATTTGGGACTCACATCTGTAGAGGAACCTTTCCAGAAACTGATAAATCAAGGCAAAATTCAAGGCCGCTCAAGCTTTGTATATCGTATTAACGGAACAAACAAATACGTCTCATACAACCTGAAAGACCAATACGAAACCACAAAGCTTTATGTTGACATCAACATCGTTAAGAACGATGAACTCGATATCGAGGCATTTCGTACACACAATCCCGACAACAAGGATGCAGAATTCATCCTCGAAGATGGGAAATACATCTGCGGCTGGGAAATCGAAAAGATGTCAAAATCGAAATATAATGTTCAGAATCCAGATGACCTCGTAGAGAAATACGGAGCAGACACTCTCCGTCTTTATGAGATGTTCCTCGGTCCTCTTGAGGCAAGCAAGCCATGGGATACCAGTGGAATAGAAGGCGTTTCAAGATTCCTGAAAAAACTCTGGAGACTTTATCACGACAGCAATAACAAGTTCTGCCTTAGCAATGACAAACCAACACCTGAGGAACTTAAAGTGCTGCATAAGGCAATTGGCAAAGTTGAAAACGACATTATGAAATTCTCATTCAATACTGCCGTTTCAACATTCATGATTACCGTCAACGACCTCGCTGCACTCAACTGCAACAAACGTGAAGTCCTTGACCAGCTGACAGTGCTGATATCGCCATACGCACCTCACATTGCCGAAGAACTGTGGTCATTGTCAGGTCACAAAGGTTCAGTGGAATATGCCCCTTATCCGATATTCAAAGAGGAATATACACGTGAAGACACATTTGAGTATCCTGTATCGTTCAACGGCAAGGTAAGATTCAAAATAAATCTTCCTGTCAATATCACTGCATCCGATGCCCAGAAAGCTGTTGAAGAAGCTCCGGAAGCACAAAGATGGCTTGAAGGCAAGACTATACGCAAGTTCATCTTTGTCCCTAAGAGAATCGTAAATGTAGTGATTTAATTTTTCATGGCCGAATAGCCATGAACATGGTGAAATAAAAAAAGGGCGTTGCGACGCCCTTTTTTATTATTCAACAATATTAAGTTCTTTAATCAGTCTGTGACAGCCGGCATATTTGTCAATGACAAACAAAACGTAACGGACATCAACATTGATACATCTCTGAAGCTCCGGTTCGAAGGCAATGTCACCGCTCATAGCTTCCCAGTTGCCATCGAAAGCGAGACCGATAAGTTCACCATTTCCGTTTATGACAGGACTGCCGGAATTACCGCCAGTGATATCATTATTAGTAAGGAAACATACCGTCATGTCACCATTCTTATCTGCATAACGACCGTAATCCTTTGCATTGATAAGTTTTTTCAACTTTTCAGGAACAACAAATTCAGGGTTGGTCGGATCCTCTTTTTCAAGAATGCCCTTTACCGTAGTGGTATAAGCATAATGGACTGCATCTGCAGGATAATAATCGAGAACCGAGCCGTATGTCAGACGCATTGTCATGTTTGCATCCGGGTAATAAGCGACATCGCTGTTCATTTCACGGATGGCAGCCTGATAAAGACGGTCAGCCTTGCTTATTTTATTGAACGATTCACTTGAGCCCATCCTTGCAGAAATAAGCATCATGTAAAGTTCATTGCCTATTTTCATAATAGGGTCCTTTTCAATTGTTTTCAGCTTTGGCTTTGCAACGAATTTTTCAAGGGATTCCCTGGTTGAACCAACAGAATTCTTAAGTGCATAGTCAACGAAACCGTCAACATCACCTTTGAACTTGCCGCCAATCATCTCAAGACTTTCCATATCAGGATAGTTATTGTAAAGATATCTTACAACTTCCCTGAAAATCTGTTCCTCTGTATTTTGGTCATATTCCTTATAAAAACTCGAGAGTATTTCGGCAAAA
>JAFYJP010000117.1 GCA_017538085.1 Bacteroidales bacterium
GACTTTAACGGCAGCAGCCGCGAAATCAGCGTAGCTCTCGACAACGGCTTATATATCCTCGAAGTCAACAACAACGGAGTAAAATCCAACAAGAAAATCACAATTCAATAATATCAATTGATATAACCAATAAAAAAGGCATCCAACGGGTGCCTTTTTTATTGGTTATATCTCTTGCCGAAAATGACCGATAAATAAAAAGAGAAAAACAAATTCTTTGGATCATTGTAGGCCATTATTGGGACACCAATAGGAAAATAGTCCAAGACAGCTCCCAATTCCAAAGACTTGACTACGTTGGTGTATTCTCCATACTCAAAATTAAACCCCAATTTGCCGTTAATACCGGGATAAGGGACGGTTTGCCATATACCTTTGAAAAATGGTCCCCTGCCTAAAATATTAACATCTGTATGGACATCCGGATCATATCTTTCAAGAAGTTCAACGTACTCGCCATTTTTTATATCAACAACATAAACATATACAGGCTTTGCCAACGCTACAGATAACCCTGCAGCATATACCAAGTTTACATCAACACCACCCCAATAAGGCTTTCTGGAAATATTATACACCATCCCAAAATCACCTCTCAACAACAACACCCAATTAATCTTTCCCATCACATAACTTGAATAACCACGGTACATTGCAGGGAAAGTCTCCTGTTTCGGGTCACGGTAAGTGCTGAAACCTATCTCATAAAAACTCGTTCTGAAGGCATCCTTAATGTTCCCCTGTCTGAAATATGCACCCAAACCAGAGGAATTAATATTAACTATACCACTAGATTCTTTTGAGTAAACAATATTCGCCTCGGAGGCATCATCAAACAATCCGTCCTGACCATGCAAAACCCCGCATAATCCAACGAACAACATAATGCCGCAAAAGAACCTTCTTTTCATTATAAACTATTTGTCTCTCTGAAATTTCTGCGTCTCACCGTATGCAGGACAGGACTGTTGCACCGCACAGGAACTGACAAATACTGCAAGCAACAAAACCGTTATTGCAATCATTAATTTTTTCATATCGACTCAATATTTTACAAAATTAATACAAATTTGTATTTATAACGTCTATATACGTGATTTTTGTATATCCACAAACCAAAAAAGAAATGGGGACGAGCACTATTGATATAATAGTCTTTTAACCAATTCATTATATTGCGCGGTAGATTCAAATACCATAACTGAATCACTAACAGGTTCTCCCTTCTTGTACTCAGTGATTTTTATCTCATTATTGGGAGAGATGGCGATTTGGGTTCCGTCTCCGTCATGGAACTTCGCTCTTCCGACTTCCAAACCATAGTAATCATAGTAATACCATATACTATCGGGCATTCCCATTTTATAATACGACTCTATCTGTATCTGACCGTTATCATACCATTTGCTGCAATTTCCATTTAACATGCCATGACAATAACTATCAGACGCCCTCAAAAGACCGGTTCTATCCCATGTGTTTTTCTGACCTTCAAGAACATTATCAACATAATATTCCTCATATTCCTTTCCGCCATTGAAAAACCAACGAGTTGAATATCCATTCATCTTGCCTTTTTTATAATTCGTCTCCTGAAGTATGTTTTCTCCATCATTGAAATACAAAATGGTCTTACCGTGAGGCACTCCACCCTTCATTTCAACCTGAGAGGCCTTATGCCCGAAATCATCAGTATATACAACAGTTTTGGTACATGCTATTGTCACAAATAACAATACAATTACGATAAATATATGTCTAATTTTCATTTCATCAATCATTTAAGTTCCAATCAATTGGGGCAATACCATGACTTTGAAGATAGGAATTGGTTTTGGAAAAATGACGGCATCCGAAAAAGCCGCCTCTGCTGGCCGACAAAGGTGAAGGATGGGCCGCTGTAAGGATGAGATGCTTGCTCTCATCAATAAGATAACGCTTTTCCTTGGCATAATTACCCCACAGGATAAAAACGACATTTTGTTTTTTGTCGGATACAGCCTTTATTGTTGAATTCGTGAACATCTCCCATCCCTTGTCACGGTGTGAACCAGCATAATTTTCACGAACAGTGAGAATGGCATTGAGCAGTAAAACGCCCTCTCGCGCCCATTTGCTCAAATCCCCTGAAGCAGGGGCATCATATCCCAAATCATCATGCAATTCCTTGAAGATGTTTACAAGAGAGGGGGGAATTTTCACAGACGGGTTAACCGAAAAGCACAGACCATTTGCCTGTCCCTTCTCATGATATGGATCCTGACCGATAATCACAACCTTGACTTTATCAAAAGGGGTTGTATCGTATGCGGCAAAAATTTTGCCACCTGGAGGAAACACATTATATTTGTGTTTTTCGTCAACCAAAAATGATTTCAATTGAGCGAAATAATCCGACTGAAATTCATTGTGCAACACTGCAAGCCATGAACTGTCTATTCTGGGATTAATTGTGTTCATGATTTATTAGATTAACGTTGCAAATTTAGCGATTTTTATCCATATAACAACCATCCTGCCCCTCCGGCTATGATAATCAATAGAATCGGATTTAATTTAAAGACTCTGACAAGAACAAACGAAACAATGAAAAAAATCCAACTGTAATAATCTATGAATGTTTCAGGGGTTATCAGAGAAATTGCGGCGGCTGCGATAAGTCCGACAACTACAGTTCTGATTCCGGAAAATATTGAAGCAATCGTTTTATTGTTCCTGAATTTTTCATAAAAATACGAAATCACAAGTACAAGGACAAGAGACGGGATGCATATTGCCGTTGTAGCCACAACCGAGCCCCAAACACTACCTGTAACTGTATATCCGACATAAGTGGCCGTGTTGATTCCAATTGGCCCTGGAGTCATTTGAGAAACAGCAACAATATCCGTAAAATCATTGACTGAAATCCATTGGTGCTTGGCAACGATTTCGTCTTGGATAAAAGAAAGCATGGCATAGCCTCCGCCGAAACCGAAAAGACCTATTTTAATGTATGTCAGAAATAATTGGAGGTAAATCATTTTTCAGTTTGTTTGGTATTTCCGGTAAATTTGCCATAAAGAAAGCCACCCAAGCCGGCAGCAAGCACTATCCAAATCGGTGAAACGCCAAGAAAGCCAATCAATATGGCAGCAATTATTGGTATTACGACTGTCTTCCACGTTATGCCGGCTGATTTGGCGGTTGTGAAAACAGGCACAGCTATCAGGGCAACCACAGCAGGACGGATGCCTTTAAATATGGCAGCCACCACAGCGTTATCCTTAAAATGCGTGAAATACATTGCAATCAGGAGTATTATCACGAAAGATGGCAATACGGTCGCAAGAAGACTCACAATGCTCCCCAATACACCCTTGAGCCTGTAACCAATGAAAATGGAAGTATTGACTGCCATAACGCCCGGGAGTGACTGTGCAACGGCAATCACATCGAGGAATTCCTCTTTCTGAAGCCAATGTTTGTTATCAACCACCTCACGTTCAATAAGAGGTAACATGGCATATCCTCCACCCAATGTAAACGCACCAATTTTCGAGAACGTGAGGAAGACATCAAGATATATGTTCATCGATTGATAAAATAAAAAAGCGTGAAATCATAAATGACTTCACGCTCAATATTTAAATTATGTCTAATTCAAGATTAAATGATACCCTGAGCTAACATAGCATTTGCAACACGCATGAAACCGGCGATGTTTGCACCCTTAACATAGTTAATAGTACCATCAGCCTGTTTACCATATTTCACGCACATGTCATAAATGTCGTTCATAATCTTGTGGAGCTTCTGGTCAACTTCCGGAGCAGTCCAGTTGATGTGACCAGCGTTCTGGCAGATTTCGAGACCTGAAGTTGCAACACCACCAGCGTTAACAGCCTTACCAGGACCGAAAGGAATCTTAGCGGCTTGGAATGCAGCTATAGCACCAGGTTGGCAACCCATATTTGATACTTCAGCAACATATTTCACGCCATTAGCGATGAGTTCTTTTGCATCTGCTTCAGCAAGTTCATTCTGGAAAGCGCATGGGCACGCGATGTCGCACTTAACCATCCAAGCCTTCTTACCAGCTGTGAATTTAGCCTTGCCTGGGAATTTGTCGGCCATATCCTGAACTTTGTTGCGGTTTGAAGCACGCATCTCAAGCATATAGTCAATCATTTCCTTTGTAATACCATCAGGAAGTTCGCAAACGCCATCAGGTCCTGAAAGAGCAACAACCTTAGCACCGAGTTCGGTAGCCTTGATAGCTGCACCCCAAGCTACGTTGCCGAAGCCGGAGAGGGCAATACGTTTTCCTTCCATCTTGTCGCCTTTTTCCTTTACCATGCGTTCAACATAGTATATTGCGCCAAAACCAGTAGCTTCTGGACGTACGAGTGAACCACCCCAACCATAGCTCTTGCCTGTCAGCGCACCTGTACTGTGTTCACGAGCGAGTTTCTTGTAAGCGCCATAAAGATAACCTATTTCACGGCCACCAACGCCAACGTCACCAGCTGGTGAATCCTGATCAGGACCGATGTTTCTCCAAAGTTCATACATGAAAGCTTGGCAGAAACGCATAATTTCTTCATTCGACTTGCCTACTGGGTCGAAGTCTGAACCACCTTTACCGCCACCAAGTGGAAGGTTGGTTAATGAGTTTTTGAAGATCTGTTCAAAACCTAAGAACTTCAGCATTGAAACATTAACTGCCTTGTGGAAACGCAAACCACCTTTGTATGCACCTAATGCTGCATTAAACTGTACACGATAACCGAGATTTGTCTGAACTTCACCCTTGTCATCTACCCATGTCACTCTGAATGTGAAGATACGATCAGGTTCAACTAAACGTTCAACAATCTTTGCTTTTTCAAATTCTGGATGTTGGTTGTAAACTTCTTCAATTGATTCCAACACTTCTTTAACAGCCTGTAAGTACTCATTCTCTCCTGGGTGCTTTGCTGTTAAGTCTTGAATGATTTTTTCTACTTTCATAATTTTTATTTATTACTTAAATAACTTGTAATTAATAAGTTAAATGATTAATACTTTATTCCTTGGTTTGTAAATTCTATTTTGCAAAGGTTGCTCTTATTTTTCAATTTTCAAAATATTTTTCAATTAATTTTATTCTTGTGTATCTTTGCAAAAAAAACGATGAAGCTCAATCTCCTATTATGTGGCAAAACCGATTTCCCATGGACGGCAACAGGCATGGACCTCTATTCAAAAAGGATAAAAAATTACGTGCCTTTTGACATAAAGGTTCTTCCCGACCTAAAAAACACAGCCAACCTTTCAGCAGATGAAATTAAAACCGCTGAAGGCCAGAAGATTCTGAATGCCATGGCTCCATCTGACTTCGTCATCCTATTAGACGAAAACGGCAGAAACATGTCCTCGGTTGACTTCGCATCAGACATTCAGAAACTGATGAACTCCGGTCGAAAAAATATATTTTTCGTCATCGGTGGCCCTTATGGTTTCTCCAAAAAAGTGTATGAACGTGCCAACGACAAAATATCACTCTCACCCATGACTTTTTCGCACCAGATAGTCAGACTTATCTTCCTCGAACAGCTTTACCGCGCTTTTACAATCCTCAATAACGAACCATACCACCACGCATAATGAGCCTGCATAATGAACTACATTGAAGTCAACAATTTATATAAGTCTTTTGCTGAAAAAGTACTCTTCGAAGACATCTCCTTCAAAATCGAACAGGGTGAAAAAATTGCCCTTATCGCTAAAAACGGTTCCGGGAAAACAACCCTCATCAATATAATACTTGGTATCGAACTCCCAGACTCTGGTAAGATTGAACTTCGTAACGACATACATATCAACTACTTGAATCAAGACAATGATTTGAATCCCAATGACACTATCCTTGATACCATCTTCCAATCCGACAACCAATTCATCCGCTGCATCAAGAACTACAACCAATGCGTCATAAACGCCGCCTCCCATAACCGCCAGGATATAGAAAATCTCGACAAAGCAATCAGCCTTATGGATTCATTTGACGCATGGACATACGAAAACAAAATACAGGAAATCCTACAGGTGTTTGAAATTCCTGACCTCAATGAAACAGTCGGCAATCTGTCAGGCGGACAACAGAAACGGCTTGCCCTTGCAAAAGTCCTAATCGATAAAAGCGACATGCTGTTTCTTGACGAGCCCACCAATCATCTTGATATTGCTATGATTGAATGGCTTGAAAAATATCTCAAAAGAGAAAAAGTGACACTGTTTCTCATCTCACACGACAGATATTTTATTGACAACGTATGTGATACTATCTTGGAACTTGATGACTGCTCTCTTTACCGATACAAAGGGAATTATAGCAACTTTTTGATAAAGAAAGCCGAACGTGAAGAACTCGAAGTCCGCAATATAGAACACGCAAGAAGCAAATACCGCATCGAACTCGAATGGATGCGCCGTCAACCCCAGGCACGACAACACAAGTCGAAAAAGAGAGAGGAGGCTTTCTACGATATAGAAAAAATTGCCAAACAACGTATTGACAATGATGAACAAAACAGCTTCAATGTCCAGGCTTCACGTCTTGGCAAGAAAATCATGGAAATATATGATTTGACGAAATCCTTCGGCGACAAAAAAATCATCTGTGACTTTTCATACACCTTCCTCAAAAACGACCATATCGGTGTTGTTGGCAAAAACGGTATAGGAAAATCAACTTTTTTTAACCTGATCACACAACAACTTGCTCCCGATTCAGGCAAAGTCGTAATCGGCAGCACCATTCGCTTCGGGTATTTCGGGCAACAAGGGTTACAACTTAATGACAACAAGACGATTCTTGAAATCGTAAAGGAATATACTGAAATGGTCAACATTGACAGTCGCGAAATGGGTGTCTCACAATTCTTGACACACTTCAACTTCCCGCCTGCAGTCCAGCATAACAAATTCGGAAAACTCAGTGGCGGTGAAAAAAGAAGATTCTATCTCCTTCTCATTTTGCTTCAAAGTCCTAATTTTCTCATTCTTGACGAGCCGACCAATGACCTTGACATTCAGACACTTAATCTGTTGGAAGATTTCCTGAGCACCTACAACGGAGTACTTCTGATTGCCTCTCATGACCGACTATTTCTCGACAAACTCTCTGGACACATCTTCGCTTTTGAAAGCAATGGCGTCATAAAAGATTATCCCGGAAACTACACAGAATACACAGAATGGCGTAAACGCATGGATATCGCCATTCACAGAATTGAAATGCAAAAGGACAAAACCGCTGACAGCAAACCATATAAGCCGCAACGTGAAGAAAAAGTCCGCAAAGCCACTTATAAGGAGAAGAAGGAATACGAGCAGATAAACACCAAACTTGAAGAACTCGAAAAAGAAAAAGAGGACCTTATGGCTAAACTGAATATTCCCGATATGCCTATTGACAAACTGCAAACGATGAGCAGCCGCTTCGCTGAAATCGAAAACGAAATTGCCTCACTGGAAGACCGCTGGTTAGAATTATCGGAAATCGTATAAAAAAAAAGAGATGCAACTCACATTGCATCTCTTTTTTGGTCATTCTTACTTTAACCTAAAATCCAGGACAATATTTCTCAATATCCTTTCCGAGATTCTTGTCACCATAAGATTTCTTGTATGAAGCGGCAAACTGTTCCGCAAGTTTCTTTGCAGCAGCTGCGTATGCTTTTTTGTCGGCCCATGTGTTCTCAGGGACGAGAATATCATCAGGAACACCCTTTACATGCTTAGGAATATTCAGATGGAACACCTTGTCAACATAATAATCATTGGTTTTACTGATTAAAGAGCCATTGAGTGCGGCATCAACCATCTTACGGGTATATACCAAATCAAAACGTTTTCCGACGCCATAACCGCCTCCAGTCCATCCTGTGTTGATAAGATAAACCTGAGTATTGTGTTTCTCCATCTTTTCACCAAGAAGCCTTGAATACACATCTGGATTGAATGGCATGAAAGGAGCTCCGAAGAAACGGCTGAAAGTTGCCTGTGGTTCCACAATGCCTGTTTCAGTACCTGCGAGCTTGCTTGTATAACCCATTAGGAACCAAAGCATAGCCTGCTCTTTATTCAACACTGACACAGGGGGAAGAACGCCATAAGCGTCAGCCGTAAGGAACAGAATAGTTGTAGGATGACCGCTTGTCGAACTTTTTTTGATATTTTTCAAGAAGGTAAGAGGATATGACGCTCTCGAATTTTCAGTAAGACGGTTGTCGTAATAATCGACAGTTCCGTTAGGATATACCATAGTGTTTTCAAGAATTGCACCATGACGTCTATAAGGAGCCACATGCATGACTGCATCGTAAATATCCGGTTCCTTCTTAGGATTGATGTCAATCATTTTGGCAAAGCAACCGTTCTCAAAGTTGGCAATACCATTGTCATTCCAGCCATGTTCGTCATCACCGAGCAAAGCCCTGTTAGGGTCAGCCGACAGCGTGGTTTTACCAGTACCGGAAAGTCCAAGCAGCAATGCGGAATCTCCCTTCTTACCTTCATTTGCAGAGCAATGAAGAGGAAGTATTCCGAGCAGAGGCAAATAATAGTTCATCACTGTAAACATCATTTTTTTGAGTGACCCCATGTAAGCCGAGCCTACTATCACGCCGCAGCGACGGTCAAAGTCCATCGCAACTATCATATCCGATGAAGTGCCATCAGGCATTCTGCGAAGCAGTCCGTCATATTTCTTCTTGTCAAGCTTGTCATACGGCATACAGAGAACCGAAAAGTCTTTTCCGTAGAAAGCGCTCCTCTTTATGTTCTTAGGAACAGGACGAAACATATTATCTGCGAACACAGAATGTATCGCTGTAGAAGTAACAGTTGTCACAGGAAGTGCATAGTCCGGATCCGCCCCGATTACGCGATGGGTGACATACACATTCTTCTTGGTTTTCAAAAACTTGAGAGCATCCTCATATACCATGTCAAACACCTTCTCATCTATTGGCAGATTGTTAGGTGATGTCCAGTCAATATTCTTTTCTGAACAAGCTCTTTTGACTATAACGGTATCCTTAGGACTTCTTCCTGTTGATTCAGGTCTTGACCATGTGGCAAGAGCACCGCTTTCGCAAACTATACATTCATGATTATTAACTGCCTGGGAAATCATATCGCTTCTTCTCATGTCAACATGGACATTAGGAAGTTTTTTCAATTCATCTAAAAGTTTCTTTGTTGGTTCCATAAAATTATTATTAATTGTACTTATAAAAATTATTCAACTGTAATCTCGTCAGCAAAAAGCCATGCCATACCACCCGCACCTTCGTGCCATGGCGGGCAAGATATTATAGATTTGGCAACAACTTTGACATACTTGGCATTCTTGTCACCTCTTACGACAAAATCATGTATTGAAGGCTCAATGTCTCTTTCTGAGATAGTATTTTCCACACTTCCATACTCAATAAAATTTTGGCCATCTTCAGAAATATAAAATGTTACTTTAGTAGGATAGAAAATCCATGAGTCCACATCCTGCAAGAAACCCATACTAATTTTCCTAACCCGTTTATAGTCATTCAAATCAACTACTGCAACAATATCCTGTCCCTGATATCCCTGCCATCCGCCTGTTCTGAAATTGACACCACCTCTAACGCGGTCAATCAAAGCATTGTTGCCTCCAGCTGAGTATTGACTTTCATATTTCGAAATAAGTTTTATCTTACGATTGTCAAGTATTTTTGAAAACTCAGTGGAAATCACATTACTTTCCACACCTTCCTCATTGATGCTGACAGCCTTTACAGTAGTTGTTTTTGTTAGTTCAAAAGGCTCTGTATATTCAATCGAGTGCGATGTAGGAGTCTTCCCATCAATCGTATAGTATATTTTGCATCCGTCAACTGGGGCAGCAATTCCAACCATGACCTTGTCAGTGAATATGGCTGACTCATTGGTAAAATATGGTACAGGATTAATTAAATGGTCTGAAATCAAATTCTTCGGGCGGTCTTCCTCAGCATTTCCGAATGACTTGTTAGGTACATCCGACATATAAAACACAAGGTTGCCACCATTTGCTATATCTCCGTATGTAATATACGATTTTGTATATTCGTAGCCATTTAATTCCACTCTGTCAACGTAAATATTCTTTTCCGACTGATTTTCAGCAGAAACAGTAAAATGAGAGCCATTCTCAAGAGTGATGTCGGCTTTCTTCACATAAGGAGAACCGAGAATGAATTTGTTGTCTCCGGGACATACAGGATAGAATCCGAGAGAGCTGAACACATACCAAGCCGACATCTGACCACAGTCATCATTACCGCAGAGACCGTCAGGGGTATTCTCAAACAATTCGCTCATAATCTGACGGACTATTTTCTGAGTCTTGTAAGGTTGACCTGCATAATTGAAAAGATATGCGACATGGTGACTCGGTTCATTACCCTGTGCATATTGTCCTATGACACCGGAAATATCAACCTGGTCTCTACCGGTCATTGATGAAGACGCAGTAAACAGTTTGTCCAATTTGGCAGCAAATGCCTCAGCACTGCCATACATGTTCATCAAAGCAGTGACATCCTGCTGAACGTGGAAATTATACTGCCAGCAGTTTGCTTCGGTATAGTTGAAATTGACCTCTGTCGGATCGAAAGGCACAAACCACATATTATTAGCTTTAGCGCGATGAAATCCTGTTATCGGGTCAAAAATATTCTTATAACTTTGAGCACGTTTGATGAATCTTTCATATTTTTCATTATCGCCCATCTGATAAGCCATCTGTGCAATACACCAGTCATCATACGCATATTCCAAAGTCTTGGAAACCGACTCATGTTCTATTTCGGAAGGGATAAAACCATATTCCTTATATGCCTTAAGACCAAATAAATCCAAGTCGGCAGAATGTACCATTGCATTGAGCGCCAACTGTTTGTCATAGTTCAAGATTCCTTTTGCAAAAGCATCATATATAACCGGAATAGCATGGTTACCTATCATACAATTAGTTTCATTTGCAGCAAGTTCCCATACCGGAAGACGTCCACCCTGCTGATATTGAAGAAGCATTGTATTGACAAAATCATTGGTGCGCTTCTGGTCAATAATTGAAAGCAAAGGGTGAAGAGCACGATATGTATCCCATAATGAAAATACAGTATAATAATCATGGTCAGCATGATGTGTTTTAAAATCTCTTCCTCTATATTCACCATTAACATCAGAATACAGGTTAGGCGCAATCATTGAATGATAAAGAGCGGTATAGAAAACGACCTTGTCATCTTCATTCATCGACTCAACCTTAATCTTACTGAGCTCATTATTCCAAAGTTTTCTTGTATTGCTACGAGCCTCTTCAAAAGAAGGTGCGTTACTAATGTTTTTACGTGCATTTTCAATACTGCTGGCAGAAATACCGACAGTAATATATAAAGGCTTGTTAAGACCGTCAAATGAGACATATCCTTTTACATTTTCACCCTCCACAGATGTTGCAGCGACTATGGAATCGTTAAATATCAGACTGCTGGAAGTAAAAGGTTCGGAAAAACGTGCCACGAAGAATAGTTCCTCGTCCCGAGCCCAATATCTCGAACGTCTTTCTCCTACTATTTCATTATCACTGACAATGGATAATGAAGAATTTATGACATCATCCTGATGTGTAAGGTCAATTATCACATTACCACCACCTTTTGGATACGTATATTTATGAAAAGCAACTCTTTCAGTGGCAGTCAGTTCAACCTTAATATTATAGTCATCAAGAATTACAGAATAATAGCCGGCTTCTGCATGTTCCTTGTCATGACTGAAACGAGAAACATAACTATTCTGAGTTCCATTGGAAATATCGTTGGAATAGCAAATATCACCAACCGTAGGCATAAACAGAATATCACACAGATCAAAGCATCCAGTTCCATTAAGATGGGTATGAGTGAAACCATATATAACGCTGTCGGAATAATGATAGCCTGAACATCCATCCCAAGTCATACCTATACGTGAATCAGGGCTAAGCTGTATCATCCCGAAAGGAGCAGTTGCGCCCGGGAATGTATGTCCATGGAAATCAGTTCCAATCATAGGATTTACATATCCGGCATAATCAGAACTCTTTTTGCCGCAGGATACCAATGCCACAGCAATCGTCAATATTATTAAAAACTTCTTCATGATAAAAAAAAAGCACCCTTTCGGGTGCTTTTTGATAATTAATATGTTAAACTATTTGATAACAACACGCTGTACAACCGTATTACCGTTATTTCTCA
>JAFYJP010000118.1 GCA_017538085.1 Bacteroidales bacterium
ATCAGGAGTTTGATGGCACTTGTTCTAACGTGGAGTACTTTGTGACGAATGGAACCTTAGGGTCGCCTGTAAGCCCCTACATCTTTGAGTTTGTGAGTGTTCCAGTCAGCTACACCATCACAGCCTCAGCCAATCCGACAGAGGGTGGTTCGGTGAGTGGCGGCGGAACCTACCAGAGTGGCAGCACCTGCACTTTGACGGCTACGGCCAACACAGGCTACAACTTCACGAACTGGACAAAGAACGGGACGGTAGTCTCGAACAATCCGACCTACAGTTTCACCGTAACCGAAGACGTTGACCTGGTGGCGAACTTCGAAGCCGAAGTTGACCTGCCTGGTGATCCCAATGGCGATGGAACGGTGAATACACTTGACATCGTCATCATTGTCAATTATATCTTTGGTGAAACCCCTGAGGAGTTTTTCTTTGACAACGCTGATGTAAACGGAGACGGGGTTGTCAATGCTCTGGACCTTGTTGCCATCATTAATCTTATTTTCAGTAAATATAGATGGTAGGGGCGACTTCTTGGAGATTATCTTCCAAAGAACCACAATGCGCGAGTAGTGAGCGCCATCATAGACCGGCTTGATATCACAGAGATTGAAAGCGGATACAAGGGAGGCGGAGCAAGCGTCTTGCGAGCTTGAAACCGACATATTGATGAAAGAGAGAGACATGTAGAGACGCGATTCATTAGGTGTTTCGGTCAGAAAACCCCATTGAAACCATCAGGAAATTGAAAACTTTCTGAAAAAAGCTTGCAAGTTTCAAGAAAAACGCTTTCCTTTGCAATCGAAATAGTATTTGAAAATACGGTATTTTAAAATACTATAATTTGAAAAAGATGGATTTCTACAACAGAACCAACGAGTTAGACATCATTAACACGATGAAGGAGCGAAGTCGCAACGAGGCTCAGATGACGGTTTTGATGGGTCGCAGGCGCATTGGAAAGACCGAATTGGCACGTCGCTGCAACGATGAGACGCTGTTGTATTTCTTCGTCGCCAGAAAAACGGAAACACTTCTTTGTCAGGATTTTGTGCGCGAGGCTGAAGACCGTTTAGGCATTCCGATAGGTTGGCCAACTTCATTTTCAGAACTTTTCCGCTATCTTCTGGTGTATGCCGAAACGCATCCATTTACTTTGGTTATCGATGAGTTCCAAGAGTTCCAAAGGGTCAACTCGTCGATATTCAGCGACATGCAACGTGACTGGGACCTTCACAAACACACGAGTAGGATGAACCTGATTATCAGCGGTTCCGTCTTCTCATTGATGAAGCGCATTTTCGAAGATGCCAAAGAACCGCTTTTTGGACGCGCTAACCAAAGCCTGCTACTCAAGTCGTTCACGACGGACGTGCTGAAACAGATTCTTGCCGACCACAATCCCTATTACACCCCTGATGACCTGCTCACCCTGTTTGCGGTCACGGGCGGTGTGCCTTGGTATGTCGCTCTGCTTATGGACAACGGCAAGACAGACAGAAATAGCATATTATCCTATCTCACAGAGGTCAATTCGCCTTTCATCAACGAAGGGAAAAACATCTTGATTGAGGAATTTGGCAGCGATTATGCAATGCATTTCTCCATCCTTACCTGCTTGGCGGGCGGACAACAGACCCGTGGCGAAATCGAATCCCAATTAGGAGCTAACAACATCGGGAGTTACCTTGTCCGATTGGAAAACTACTACGGCTTGATTGAAAAAAAGTTGCCTATTTTCGCTAAGGAAAATGCGAAAAAGGTTCGTTATGCATTGAACGACAGATTTTTGGACTTTTGGTTCCGATTCTTCTACAAGTACCAAAACTATGTGGCCAACAACGCACTTGGTCAGCTGGCACGCATCATCGAGCGCGATTTCGACACCTATTCGGGCTTTGCGCTTGAAAGGTATTTTGAGCAGAAATTCCGCGAAAAGGGCTACTACACCCGCATCGGCAAGTTTTGGGACCGCAAAGGCACGAATGAGATTGACCTCATCGCCGTCAACGAAATCGATGGAATAGCCGAGGTATATGAAATAAAACGCGATACTCGGCGTTACGATGAAAAGGCTTTGAAAGACAAAATCGAAGTCCTTCTGCAAAACAGTCCGCAACTTCACGGGATGAATCTTCAGTGGGGTGTCCTCTCCCTCGAAGATTTATAATCAAATATTGCTGTCCGCAGGATTGGTCATTGCGGCGGACACACGCGGTGTGTCCCTACACGGCTGGTGAGATGAACCTGATTGCTTTGTCCATTATCTCAACTTTGAAATATGTGTCTTCCATTATCTCACCGTCAATGGATATCGCAAACTTGCTGTCGGAAGACATCTCCACGACCTTGCCTCTTTTGTATGTGGTTATTTTTTTGAATTTGGGGTCCTCAAGATAGGTGCCGTTGGAATAAGCCTTTATCATTGTGGCAAACTTAATGATGGATATGGGGGAGATAAGACTTACGTCTATCAGTCCGTCGTCATTCAGTGACTTGGGACCGCACTTGAAACTTCCACCGACAAAACGTCCGTTTGACAAAGTGCATAGCATCAGATATTCCTTGTTTATCGGTTCCCCGTCAACTGTCACTTTAATATGATTTCTTCTTGAAGTAAACAGAGCTTTAATAATGCCGTATGTATAAGAACTCTTGGGACCTCCGATAATAGGCTTGCGTTTTACTTTTATCATGGTTTTTGCAACCATGGCGTCAAATCCGAAATTGCAGACATTCAGTGAATACCGGTCACGCACCTTCATCAGGTCAATCTGATGGGGTGTGCCGTTGATGATTGATTGGAGATTGAAAAAACCGTCTTTCCCACCATAGTATTTCACAAAATCGTTACCACTCCCTGACGGATAACATGACATCTCCGCATTCTTGAATCCCACAATGCCGCTGACCACTTCATTGATGGTGCCGTCACCGCCGCAGGCATAAAATCTGACATCGGTGTCAGGATTGGTGGTACACCATTGTTTAATATATGTGGTCGCATCACCCTGACATTTGGTTACATATATTTCGTAATCTATTTTGCTGTCAAATTCTTTGAGTCTGTTGGTTATTTCAGCTGTGGCATCTTTCTTGCCAGCTATAGGATTTATTATAAAGATATGTTTCATTCCCTAATATTTTGACGTGCAAAAGTAATAAAAAATGGAAATTACTGTGACAGGAGCTCATCTATGGCGGCGGAGATAGGTTTGAAGCCATTGAAACGGTGTCCGTAGCCGGTGAAATATCTGAAGTTATGACATTGTGGATACAATTTCTCAAGATAATGATGGTCTCCCAGCATCTCATCGTCTTCAGATAGAAGAAATATTGTTTTTTTGTCTTCAGGTTCTATCTTTGAAAACTCTTTCTTTTCAAATTCCATGTAAGGCTCCAGGTCTTTTTCTGTCAGTATATAACGCTCTTTGGTGACAAAGTTCCGGTTTTCACCGATATGTTTGGCTAAAGTCACGGAAGGTTGAGTCACAGGATTTATGGCAATGCATCCGGTGTGATGTTTCGCTGCGCCGTATAAGGAGAGAAATCCGCCCATGGAAGTTCCGATAACCAAATCAACTCTGTTTGTGATAAATTGTGAATTGAGCTGTTTCAGAGTCGCTTTCAAATCTTTGTAATTGAAAGTGGGAGTCAGTATTTTCCATTTTGGATACATTTTTCTGAGTGTTTCGGCCTTGGCGCCTGTGCCTGCTGAATTGAACCCATGGATATATAATATTGTACTCATAGTTTGAATATATTTTTCAGAGTGCAAAAATAATAATTGTATATTATTTTTTAAAATTTGTATATCTTTGTAGTTTTAAATAAAACGAATGGAATAATATGCAGAAAAGTAAGTTAGGAATTGATTTTAAGAGGGTGGAGTATGCAAAGTCATTAGCCAGGAAAATAGCAGATGATGTCCAGAATTTTGCAGACAATTATACTACTGTGGCTGTGGAGCGTACTATTTCCCGCATCCTTGGAATAGACGGAATTGATGAAAACGGTGTGCCTTTGCCAAATATAATTGTCGATTCTTTGGTGTCATCAAACACTCTCAGTCAAGGTATTATATTTGCCTTAGGCAATGCTGTCATCGAAACCGGACTTTCACCGCAGACTATAGCGGAAAAAGTTTCAAAAGGAGAAATAGAACTTGACAAGTTTAAAGCTCATGATACAAAGGAATTACTTGATGCGCTGAAACCGTTTTATGAACCCAATATCATTCGTATCGCTAACAGACGTAAGAGAAGGGAACACTATATAAAAACTATAGGTGAAGGAACAAAACCTTACATTTATGTCATAGTTGCCACTGGCAATATTTATGAGGATGTCGTTCAGGCACAGGCTGCAGCTCGTCAGGGCGCTGATGTCATAGCAGTCATCCGTACCACGGGTCAAAGTCTGCTTGACTATGTGCCTTATGGCGCGACAACTGAAGGCTTCGGCGGTACGTTTGCCACACAGGAGAACTTCAGAATAATGCGCAAGGCTCTTGATGAAGTTGGCGAGGAAATCGGTCGTTATATCCGCCTTTGCAATTATTGCTCAGGTCTTTGTATGCCTGAGATAGCCATCATGGGTGCTCTTGAAGGACTTGATGTCATGCTCAACGATGCTTTGTACGGTATTCTGTTCAGGGACATCAATATGCAGAGAACTCTTGTTGACCAATATTTCTCCCGTGTCATCAACGGATATGCCGGCGTAATCATAAATACCGGTGAGGATAATTACCTTACCACTGCAGATGCATTCGAAGAAGGACACACTGTTCTCTCCTCTGATTTGATAAATGAACAGCTGGCACTTCTTGCAGGACTTCCTGAAGAACAGATGGGATTAGGCCATGCTTTCGAAATGGATCCTATGATAAAAAACGGATTTCTCTATGAACTTGCACAGGCTCAGATGACAAGGGAAATATTTCCTAACGCCACACTGAAATATATGCCTCCGACAAAGTTTATGACCGGTAATATCTTCCGCGGTCATATTCAGGATGCCTTATTCAATATAATAGGTATATGGACACATCAGGGAATCCAACTGCTTGGAATGCCTACTGAAGCCATTCATACTCCTTTTATGAGCGACAGATACTTGTCAATTGAAAATGCAAGATATATCTTCAACAATATGTATGACATAGGAGA
>JAFYJP010000119.1 GCA_017538085.1 Bacteroidales bacterium
GGAATTGGGGTTCCCATAGTCCTCTATTTCGAAATCAGCCCAAAATGCGTAGTTTGTTGGCTTATAGTTAGGGTCGCTTATCTTCCCATAATCCAAAAAATACGCATATTCATATCGTTGCCAGAAATCATAAATCTCATGAAAAACCACAGAAGTGGTATCCAAGAATAGAGGATCCCGCATCGAGGCTCTCCGCTGAAACTCTTGTGCCTGCATCGTCACCCCTTCCGCCATAAGCAGGAGCACAAGCAGGGTGTAAAATCTCATTGTTCTCATTATTCTATTGGTTTTTTATTAGTCTTATCTGTCCTATAAGTCCCCTTCGTTAGCACGATAACACGCATAACGAAAAAACAATTGCTCAGCATCCATCGAAGTTAATTGCAAACCATTCCAATTCATTCCTGTATCGCAGTCTCCAATAGCTTCACGAAGTAGTTTCCCTCGTTATTATACAGCTTGATTTTCATCCAACCGTAACGGAATCTGTCGGCATCCGTAAATCTGAATCCAACATATTTCTCCTCATCTAATGGGAAACGGTCATAGTCAAACTTGGCAATAGTGTGGTAATGCGTTTGGTAAGTGGTGTTTTCTCCATAAGTATTACTGTCTTCCATGTCCATGGTCTGCTCATGCAGCACGACAAATTCAGGAAAAGAGTTCTTGTTTAATACGAAAAGATCACCTGCATTGTATGCTTGCGGAATAGATACAGTTTCTCTGCGTTCCACCTTATCTGTCTCGTCAATCTTATGGCAAGTGTAAGTTCTTGTGATGAATACATGAGTGGTATCCCCATCTTGCCTGTATGTTGTATCGGCATGAAGATACCATATTTTCTCTACCTCCTTGCAAACGATCTGCGTCAGGTCATCGTCGATGCAATGGATGGCAGATGTCGCGGGAGTCATTGACAGGTCAGTGTAAAGCCGGATGTTGTTTTTACCGTCTCCGTTCAAATCCACAAGATACAACCATTTGTCGGGAAAAGCGGGAGTATTATGAATGCTCACAGTGTCGTATGATGTAACAATCATACCCGTGTAATCACCAAAAGTAATCCCTGTGCGTTCCTTGTTGCACGACGGCATAACGCAAACCGCCGCCAGTGCCATTGCGAATAATAATGTCTTTTTCATTGCTGTTGAGTATCTATAGTGTTTGTGATTGATTACTTCCTCAAACGAAAGCTATAGGCATAATGCAAGAACACGCCTGGCTTCAGGCGGTTTTTGACAAATGGATGAGAACCAGTCGCGCCGTCACCAAATTCAATCCCTTCGTCTTTAAGGTTGACAAGCTGTCCGCCAATGCCAAAGTCGGAATGGCCGATAGAATAGCCGAGAATAAGTTGTGAGTAAAACCCTTCCACTGAATAATAGAGAGAATAGCCGCTTTCAGCCCACGTATCAACTTTTTTCAAGCTAAGGGCATATCCTGCACGAAGCTCAGCGTAAGGTTTTGAATTGCCAGAACCGAAACTATATTTTGCATCTGCAAAGACGGGCAAGTATTGGAGAAATTGGTGTACACAATAATTGGCACCGATGCCGACACCCAAACGGTCAGTCATTTGATAACGAAAAACAGGCCCTACGGCACCTTCAAGGTCAATAGAATTAAAAGTGCCTTGATATGGATAGCAGAACATAATCCCAGCATTGGCTTCGGCTTGAAGCACAAACTGTCCTTTTTCCTGAGCACTGAGGCTGTCCGACGCAAGAAGCAACCCGAATAATAGTAAAATGGTCTTTTTCATTGCTATTTATTTTAATTGGTTTATCATTTCTTTCTACTTTCCAACGCTCACCTCAAAGTATTATTGCCCACGTCGTAATCACGTCAGCACGATAACACGCATAACGATAGCACGAAAAGGCCGGGGGGAGTCACTTCACCACCACCCGCACCGCATGGCTTTTCCCATTCTCATCCGTAATCCTCACCAAATAAACCCCTTCCGCCAAGCCACTCAAATCAACCTCATTCGTTCCCCGCACCGTCTTCACCACCTGCCCAATGGCATTATAAACCTGCACTTCGGCAGCCTCAATGCCTTCTATCGTTACCTTTTCCATGGCAGGATTAGGATAGACCAAAGCCTTTACCGCTTCTTGCGGCACTTCCTCTACACTACAAGGAATCGGATTGAAATCCTCACGGTTCATCTTAATGAGTTTACCTTGGGTCATGTGATTGCTCAAAGTATATAAAGTGACGAGGATGCACCCTCCATCATTTTGAGGCAAAATGAAGTAAGACGGATGATTAGTGTACTCTTCATCAAGAAACACCTTGTTACCAAGAATTTCCATGTCTTTGTCGAATAGGCAGATGCTTGGGAAATCGGGACCGTTCAAATTTTCAGAAGAATAATAAGAACCATAGATGGTTGTATCATTGACAAAAGTAGCACAGTTGTATTTATTTGACGCAATCCGATACGGAAGCACAGGTTCGGCGAGAACGGTATCCAGTCGTGGAACACCACCACTCAAATTCACGTCAAGCAATGCAATAGAACGAGATAAATTGTCATTCGGGCTTAATGTTCCGAAAACCAACAGGTCATCATCTGAAAGCCAACAGCAAGAACTATATTGGGTGAA
>JAFYJP010000120.1 GCA_017538085.1 Bacteroidales bacterium
CATCTTCAACAATATGTATGACATAGGTGAGGAAATGGAATTCAGGGAAGGCGGAATTGTCAGGACAAGAGCTGCTTTCGTATTGGAGAAAGCCATTGCCTTGTTGGAGAAAATCAGCGAAGAAGGCTTGTTCTCGGCTTTGGAAAAAGGAATGTTTGCTGATGTGAAACGACCTAAGAATGGCGGAAAGGGACTTTCGGGAGTTTCTGAGAAAGGGTCGCATTATGTCAATCCTTTCATAGATATGATGAAGAATAGATTATATTTGTAGTGTCTGTAAATAAATTTAAGTCTGAAAAATGAGTGAAGGTTTATATTCTATGGAGTCTAAGGACTTCGACAAAACGTTAGATTTAAAGAAAATCAAACCGTACGGCGATACTATGAACGACGGTAAGGTCCAGCTCAGCTTTACTCTTCCGGTTCCGGCAGGAGATGAGGCTGTGGAGGCCGCCAAACAACTGCTCAAGAAGATGGGACTTGAGAATCCTCTTGTGGTGTATTCAAAGGAACTCACCCCGGGTTTCACTTTTGTGAACTGCTACGGAAGCTGCTCTCATACAGTGGATTATACCACTATTCATGTCCCCAAGGTGGAATCTGAGACAATGAGCATGGATGAAACAGATAAATTTATAAAGGAAAATCTCGGAAGAAAGATTATAGCAGTCGGAGCAAGTACCGGTACAGACGCACATACTGTGGGAATCGATGCCATCATGAATATGAAGGGTTATGCAGGACACTACGGCCTTGAGCGTTATGAAATGTTCGAGACTTTAAATATGGGAAGTCAGGTGCCTAATGAGGAATTCATTGCCAAAGCAATAGAAATGCATGCCGATGCATTGTTGGTGTCACAGACTGTCACACAAAAGGATGTTCATATTAAGAATATGACAGAGCTTGTGGAAATGCTTGAAGCAGAAGGTCTTAGAGATAAAGTAATACTTGTTGCAGGCGGTCCGCGAATTTCCCATGAACTTGCCAAGGAACTCGGATATGATGCTGGTTTCGGAAGCAATTCGTATGCCGATGATGTCGCCTCCTTCCTTGCTCAGGAGATGGTTAAAAGAAAAATGTTAACAACAAATAAATAATTGAAATTATGGATAAAAACCAAATTAGAGAGACTATTGCTCGTAGAGCAGCTTTAGAACTACACGATGGTGATGTGGTTAATTTAGGAATCGGACTTCCAACGATGATTCCGAATTTTTTACCTAAAGGTGTGCATGTCACATTGCAGACTGAGAATGGTGCTATGGGTATGGGCCCGGCTCCGGAAGAGGGTAAGGAAGATAAGGAAATGATTAACGCCGGAGGTGGTTATATCACACTTCTTCCGGGCGCATCAAGTTTCGATAGTGCCACTTCTTTCGGTATCATCCGTGGTGGTCACGTTGATGCTACCATCCTCGGGGCTTTCCAGGTTGATGAAAAAGGTAATCTCGCTAACTGGATTATTCCTGGCCGTCTGACACCTGGTATGGGCGGTGCAATGGACCTCATTGTAGGTGCTAAAAAAGTTATTCTTGCAATGGAACACACTCAGAAAGGTAATCCTAAAATATTGAAACAATGTACCCTTCCTCTCACTGCAGCTGGTCAGGTGAATCTTATTATTACTGAAATGGGAGTGATAGAAGTCACACCTAAAGGATTGGTACTCACAGAAATACATCCTGAATTCACAGTAGATCAGGTGATTGCTGCCACAGAGGCACATCTTACGATTTCTCCTAACCTGAAGCCAATGGCTCAATAATCTTGCAGTATGTATAATTATCTGAAAGTAGTTAGAGAAGATGCAATCTGCATCCTTTATATATCCGTTCCGCAGTCACTTAATGCTTTGAATTCAAAGGTGTTGGCTGAAATGAATTCTTTCGTTGACAATATCGATGATTCAGTAAGAGTGTTGATAATAACAGGTGATGGGGAGAAATCTTTCGTCGCCGGTGCAGATATCGCCGAGATGAAGGATAAGGATGAATATCAGGCTGCTGAATTTGCAAATTTGGGTTCAACCGTTTTCAGGAAAATCGAACTTCTGGATATTCCTGTAATTGCTGCGGTGAACGGATATGCTCTCGGTGGAGGCTGTGAACTGGCTATGGCATGCGATATCCGTATAGCTTCCTCAAAAGCCCGTTTTGGCCAACCTGAAGTGTCCCTCGGCATAATACCTGGTTTTTCCGGTACATATCGGCTCGCAAAACTGGTGGGACCTTCCATCGCGAAAGAAATGATATTCACCGGGAAAAACATCAAGGCTGATGAGGCTCTGCGCATAGGTCTGGTGAACTCTGTGGTTGAACCTGAAAAACTTATGGACAGTGCCAAGGAATTGGCCAACACCATGATAAAGAAGGCTCCTATTGCCATACGTATAGCCAAGAAATGTATCAACAAAGAGCTCACTATGACCATAGATGCCGCAATCGCTGAAGAAAACGAGGATTTCGGATATTGCTTCACTACTAAGGATCAGAAAGAGGGTATGAGCGCTTTTCTTGAAAAACGTGACCCGGAATTTAAAAACAAATAATCAAATAGTTTAATCATGAAAATTTATGTAATCGGAACTGGTACAATGGGCTCGGGAGTCGTTCAGGCTTTCGCTCAGGCAGGAATGCCAGTGGTAATGAAAAGTAGAACACAGGCCAGTTTGGACAAGGCCGTCGCAAAAATAACCAAATCTCTCAGCAAACTTGTTGAAAAGGGCAAGGTTTCTCAGGAGATGATGGACTCAACACTCGCAAATATTTCGACAACAACCGATTATGCTTCCTTTAAGGATGCTGACCTCGTTATCGAAGCTGCTGTTGAGGAAATGTCCCTTAAGAAAGATGTTTTCATGGAATTGGATAAGATATGCAAAGAAGACACAATATTTGCAACTAACACATCTTCTCTTTCAATTACTGAAATTGCAGCGTGCACAAGCCGTCCTTCAAAATTCATAGGCATGCACTTCTTTAACCCTGCTCCTATTATGAAACTCGTCGAAATCATCAAAGGTCAGATGACCTCGGATGAAGTATGCAATACCATAGTTGAACTTGCCAAATCAATCGGCAAGACCCCAGTATTGGTAAACGAAGCTCCAGGATTTGTCGTAAACCGTATTCTGATACCAATGGTTAACGAAGGTGTCGGCATTTTGGCAGACGGAGTTGCAAGTGCAGAAGATATCGACAATGCTATGAAACTCGGCGCCAACCATCCTATGGGCCCTCTCGCTTTGGCTGACCTCATCGGACTCGATGTGTGCCTCGCAATCATGGAGGTTCTGTACAATGAATTCGGTGATACCAAGTACAGACCACATCCGTTGTTGAGAAAAATGGTTCGCGCAGGACTGCTCGGCAGAAAGAGCGGACAGGGATTTTACAAGTACTAATAGCTTAGTGCTTGATATTTAGTTTGATAAAAAGGGATGATTAAGGTTTGGTCATCCCTTTTTTATTTTATGCCATAGTCATTGCAGAATCCAACAAACCTCTCGCTTGTCGCTATGATATACTGGTATGCAGGAAGCCCGTTTTCGCGTTTGAGCCTTCTGGCTTTAGTGCTGTCATTTCTTATTTTGTCACTGAAATCGTCGTTGGTCGAGTAAGTGAACATATTGTTGTTGTGATAGAAGAAGAAATATTTGTTGCTTATGCCATATTCTCCTTTAGTGATGAGTAGGATGGATATTGATTCGGTACCGCTTGCCTTCGAAATTTCCACAACACCTTCCACGGTTTTGTCAACTATGTTGCCGTCAATGGAATAGACATCTATCGGCCCGGTGGAGTAGAAGACTTTGCGGTTGTTATCCCAGATTAATCTGACTCTCGACAAAACTATGTTCGACTTGAGTATTCCAGGCATTTCAGCATTTCCGTATTCTATGCTGTTGTAGTATTCCTCAAATTCCTCTTTGCTCATCATACATCGCAATGTGGACAGGAAGGTGCTTCCGTCATCTGACGATGTGTTTTCATACGAAAATGCAAGTTCGTTGTACATGATGTCCAATGCTGATTTGTTGAAATGGAAATCGAGGGCCAGCGCAACTTCCGAAACCAGACTGTCGTTGACGAAATGATAGTTGAGGCTACCACCGGCTTTCAGTTTTATTCTACCCGGATTTTCGAAGAAATTATATTCACCGAAACCGTGAATTGCGCACTGTTCTATGTTGAGAGATATGTATTTGTTTTTTATTTCCTCAATTGTTGAAGAAGTGTCAACGATGCTGAACTCATTGTCTTTGACCGCCATCATCCCGTCAACGTTGAATATGCTCCAATCGGAAGTTTTTATCATGGTGGAAAGGAATGACGGGTAAATTATAGCACCCGGCTTCGAAAGGTTGATTCCTGAATAAACAGGCTTTTTGTCAAGCGATACGATGTTTCTGTTGACAGGGAGCTGAAGGTTGTCCGGGTCGGTTCCTGTGGCGAGTTTCAACCATGTGTTGTCTTCAAAACAAGGCTGCTTAATGTGGTAATAACCGTTGAAGAGCAAATCGGAAGTCGGACTTTTGATAGTTATCGTTCCCTGGAAATCGACAATTGGATTCAGCGGTAGCGGATTTAATTCTGAAATTATGGCTCTGCATGTGACTATCGAGTCTTTGCCACTTATTTTCTCAACGAAAACAGGTGTCGAATTCCCTTTTGAATCCACATAATTGTAATATCCTGAACCGCTGAATTCTTTTCTTGACTTTATCGTTGCGCTAAGCTGATGGATGACATGATAATGTTCTCCCAAGTTGAGCACTACGTAACCGTTAGTTATAGGCATCAGGGCACCGCCGACAGTGGCCGTAACAGTACCGTCTGCAGGAATGATGGCAGCATCCGATGATTCAATGTAATTCACACCGTTGAATGTCAGCGTCATCTTGTTGTAGTCGAAGTTGCCGTGACTTGTCCCGAAATTAAGGGAGTCACTTGATTTGCTCATGGCGTATGCGTGTGAAATGTCATCGATGGTGGTGAAAGCGTCTTCGATGTTGCTTGGACGTCTCTCCTTGCTGCTGTCGCCAAGTATCAGGCGCTTGTCGGACAAATCCCATAGAAATGTCTGATAATTAGTCGAATAACCGTTTTCTTTGAAAATGATTCTTGACGATTCTGCATTTCTTGCTGCAAATTCACCTTCACTATGGTTTACATCCATAAACATGCTGTAATCATTGGCATTTACGATTGTATATCTGTCATTGGTCTGATAATATGCAAAATCGGATGAATCGGCTGTAAATGACTCTTTATCAAATGAGAACATGTTGGAGGATATTTCTCCCAATCCGTTTCTGACTTTGCCTTTTCCGGTGATACCTTCTTCGGAGAAATATAGCTTTCCGTAAAGGATGAACTGGTCATGGTACAGTTTGTAAGGTTTATTGCTGGTAGAGGTGAATTCCATCCGGTCGTTGGGGATGTCGAAACTCATCTCCGACTGCTCACCGGCGATATATGGAAACTCTGTCTGATTGTATTTTTCTTCAATGACTACGTTGTCAACTACAGCATACATCGATTCGGGATACATCATGAAATGTTCGGAATGAAGTTCGGCTGACAGGTATTTCAAACTTCCATTAACTTGTAAGCATTGGTTGCTCAGAGATATGATTCCTTTCATGTTGCATTTGCCGTTATATGCAGGGTATCCTTCCTCTGGTATGTTATGTCTGAACCCTAATGACTTGTCTTCCATTACCAAAAGATTCTCTCTGAAGTTGTTAAAAATGCCGGCTGAAACAAATTCACCGCTGAACGAGATGTTGTCGGGAATGAACGTTGCCAAACTGTCGAACATGAATGGGTCAATGAGGAAGAAAAAATTGTCTTTCTGATAAACGTTGTCGCAGATTTCGGGTCTATGGTAATATACGAAGGCCGAGTCTGTACTCCAGAATCGTGGATATTCCTTGTTGTTGTCAATCACTCCCGATTTGTTATAGAATTTGTCAATTTCAAGATATCCCTTCAGATTTTCTATAGGAGAACTTATCTTACTGATGACAGGGTGTCCTGCAATATCGTAACTGCCTGTGTTATAGTAAAATGATAAGGAGTCGATTTGTGGCATCTTGACTTTGAACTCTGAATAGTTGAAATAATTGTCAGTCGAGTAAATGTCGATAAGTCCTGATTTCACATAGCCGCTGAAATGGAAATCCATATTGGCGGCAATATCCATCGTTTTGTTATAAGGATAGATGATGACATTTTTTTTCTCGCTAAGTACCAGTTTGTCAACTCCATATATTCTCAGATTCAATGTCTTTTTGTCGAGAATCGCATTATAGTCATTTGTGACCTGAGAATGAATGCTTAGAATGTCGTAATCCTGTCTCTTGCTTTTGTTGGCAATATATCTGTACAGTTTGGGCAGAACAACAATATGGTCGTTTTTCTTGTCGTACGATACAAGTCCGAAATCCTCAAGAATCAGCAGCAGTGCTTTGACCTGGTCATGTGAGATTTTACAGTAATTTGAAATTTCGTCAAGATAGAAACTGTCGGAATAATCCCTGACATATTTGTTTATTGTAATAAGCATGTTGATTCCATCGGGAGTTTCAAATTGTCGGAATCTTTCTTCGGAGAAGTAGTTGTCGGACTCGAAAAAGGCGGTTCCGCCTTTGGTGAAGGTGACTTCCGGAGCGAAAAATATTGAATCGGAGTTAAGAACCCATATCAGTTCGTCACTGTATATATTCATCTTGTGGTAAGTGGAGTGAAACGGTGATGAACCGGATTTGTCATCATCTCTTGTGACTCTGAACCGCTTTTGACCAACGTCATATCTTACGAGGCAGGATGGCTGATGAATAGTGTCGTCTTTGATATATACTTCCATTTCGGCATCCTTTGTGGAGAAATATTTCTGGGAGAACAAAAAATGTTCGGACTTCAGAAAAATGGTTGGTCTTCTGTCTATGATGAAGTTTACTTGTGCGGGTAAGTCTTTTGTTCCGCTTCCCGACATTCTGTTCCCTTCCAACAAAACCTGTCCTGTGAAGTCCACATCGGGATAGAGATTTCTGATGGTGATATTGTCGTTGTAGGCGGCAAATTTCGGATAATTGGCTTCCTTGCTTTCTCTGTTGACACATCGGTCGCTGAATGAACCAAGCAGCGGAGTGTTACCGAAATATTTCTTATAGTACAATGAAACAGAATCCATCGAAATGCTGTTTTTGTTCATGTCGATAGAGTAGGGCTTTGGAAGTCGGGCATAGATGTCACTTTCCGACATTCCGGCCTTCTCCCAAGTGACTGTGCCATTTTCGCCGATTAAGACCTTTCTGTCGGGATAGTATTTGCCGCTGCATTCCTTTATTATGATGCTGTCGTTCTGTGTGCAACGTACTATGGATTTGATGATGGCAACAACCGGTTCGTCTTTTTCTGTGGCAATTTTTACGGTTCCTCCTTCGTATTCCCATGAGAGAATGTTGTTGCCATAGAGCTGTTTGAGTGCAAACAACTGAGACCATCTTGTCAGTCCGGCAATGTCTGTCTTAATGGAAGTCAGATAGTCTGACCAGGTGGCAAAATCACCACTACTGAAATCCGAGCTCAGGAAATTGTTCGCAGCAGTGATGTATTCTGAATAAATGGTGAGAGGTTGTGACTGTAGCATGAATGCGTTAAGCACTTTGCATACATACGAACGCTCGTTGTCAGTCAGACGTCTGTCGCCTATAAATGTTCTGAATGATAATTTGACATCAGACACATTTAATGGGCCTGAACTGGTTTTTATGCTGTCGGCCAGTCTGTCGAAAGAGTTGGTAATAGATGGGTCGTTTGTAAAAAAGTTATGTTCAATGACCTGTGCTTTAACACTTAGCAATGCTGTCAGAAGCAGCATGGATGTGATAAAACGTTTCATCATCTACATAGCTATGATGCGCTTGCATAAGTCAATCATGTCTTTGTCGCCAGTATGCTTGCCGTCAACATCCGACAATTTAATTGTTGGTACCCAATCCTGTCCTTCTGGTTTGGCTGCGGACATTTTAATCACTATGTTGAGCGGGGTTACACCTACATCGTTTGTGAAATTGGTGCCTATTCCAAATGAAATGCGTATCTGACCTTGGCAGAAATCCCTGATTTCCTTAACTTTATCCGGTGTTAGTGAATCTGAGAAAACTATGGTTTTGGTTGTCGGGTCAATTCCAAGTTTCTTGTAATGGTTGATGGCCTTTTCTGCAAAAACAAGTGAATCCCCGGAGTCATGCCTTACACCATCAAACAGTTTTGCAAATTTGGTGTCGAAGAATTTGAAGAACAAGTCTGTCGTGAAAGTGTCTGACAGAGCAATTCCCAAATCACCCCTGTATATGTCAATCCAGTGTTCAAGTGCTATTTTGTTGGCCATTTTGAAGCCATATTTTGCTGCATGGAACATAAACCATTCGTGAGCCTGTGTGCCTATTGGGGTCAAGTTGTATTTCTGTGCAAAATGAACATTTGATGTGCCGACAAACGACTTGTCACTGTGCTTTGCCAAAGTGTCAATGATGATGTCGTGGTTTTTGTATGAATAACGTCTTCTTGTTCCGAAGTCTGAGACCTTAATGCCTAATGAATCATATATATTCATCTTTTCTTCAGCAATTTGTCTGATTTTCTCATCTGAATACTTCGGAATTTTTGTCTCCTGAAAGTACAATTCCGAAACCAATGCGAGCAAAGGAACCTCCCAAAGAATCGTTCTGAACCATGGACCTTCAACTGATATTGACAAATCACCGTCTTGTAACTTGATTGACACTTCGTTCGGGTCGAATCTGTACCCTGCAAGGAAATCGATGTATGCAGGATCAAGGAAGTAGCATCTTCTCAATATGAAGGCTTTCTCTTCCTTTGTCAGTTTCAGCTTTTTCATTTCATCAATCTGTTCTTTTAGCAATTTGTCGAATCCGTCCGGGAACTTTGTATTTCCTCTGTTAGTGAATTGGTAGCGGACTGTTGCCCTTGGGAATATATTTATCGCTGCTTTCTGCATCGTAAATTTATAAAAGTCGTTGTCTAAAATTGATTCTATCATGTCTGATGAATTTATTATTTGTATTTCTTAAGTTGGAAATTTCCGTTAATGTCAAGTACTCCGTAGGTGTTGTGAATCATCCAGTCACCCAATATGATTAGCCTGCTGTTATCAATATTTGTGTCTATTGGAATGTGTCTGTGCCCGAATATGAAATAATCTATGCTGTCGTCTTTTTTCAGATAAGATGAAGAATATTTGTACAGCAGCTCGTTTTCAATGACTATGTTGTCATCCTTGCCAGACTGATGCCGTTTGATATATCTGTGTTTTTTGGAAAACAGGAGACCTATACGCACTCCTAAGTCAGGATGTATCCAGCGGAACAGAATCTGGTTTACCGGTCCCCTGAAGAACCTCAGCAGAATCTTGTAAACCACATCATCAGGACCGAGCCCGTCACCATGAGCAAGATGTATCTTCTTGCCATTCAATATGATAGTCTCAGGTTTGCTGTGGCATATCAAGCCGATTTCCTTTTCAAGATAGCCGAATGTCCATAAATCATGATTCCCTTTGAACAAATGGATAGGGGTTCCGCTTTCTATGATTTCTATCATTTTTCCAAGAATCCTTATGAAGCCTTTGGGAACAACTTTTGAATATTCAAACCAGAAATCGAAAACGTCACCTAAGATGTATATTTCCTTGGCATCAGCCTTAATGTCATCCAGCCATTTAATTATCAGGCGTTCGCGTTCCAATGACGTTTTGTCGTCAGGAATTCCGAAGTGAAAGTCAGATGCAAAGTAATATTTGTCTTTCGATAAGCTCATTAAAGCAATCTAAAGTTTTGAGGCACAAAGATAGAATATTTTTTCTTAATAAGCCATTATAAAAAATGTATTATCTTTGGAGACTGAATTTTTATGATGATGAAAACAGTTTTACGTATAATTCTGACTATCTCTATTTTTATCTCCTGTGTCAGCTCATATTCTCAGAATGTGCTGCTGGTGAAGAAATTCGGAAGCAAGAAGTATGCGCTTTATTCTGCAGGCAGCTATATTAAATTCAGCTATTTCGACAATAACGGATATGTTAGAAAAACCTCAGGAGAAATAAGCGTCATCAATGAAGAAACCATCATCATCAATTATGATGAAGAGGTTGAACTTGCAAAAATCAAGACAGTTTTTGTCCCTCGGGATATGCTTGTAAAAGTTGAGGAGGTGGGTATTATCGCAGGTTTGGGATATATGGGGCTGACGGGAATTAACAATCTTATTGCCGGTACCGGTTACAGTTCAAAGACAGGGTTCATAGTTGCCGGTTCAGTTGCGGCAGCATCGGCAGCTTTAATTCCTTTCAATAATAAGAAATATCATCTTGACAAGCCGGACAAATATTCTTGGGAAGTGCTTGTGCCTTAGAGCTTTGCGATTAATCCGTCTATTCTTTTTTCGATTATCTTGTCCCCGTCGAAACTGAATTCAGGCTTTATCGGTAGGTAATAAAGTTGCATGGTCTTTATTATCGGTTGAAGTTCAGGCGTTTGCAAACGTCTCATATCCTTCTCTGTGGTCAGTATGAATTTTTTGTTGCCGTAGTTGTCGTCATACATCTTCTTGATTTTCTTCAGATCATTCACGGTATATTCGTAATGGTCTTTGAATTCAAGCACGTCAATGTCGTTGAAGAGGTTTTTCGCTTTGTGGACGAAGGGGTAGTTCTGTGCCACTCCTGAAAAAACTATTGCTGTACAGTATTTCTTGTCGATAACCTGCGGGGAGCTTTCGGCTAAACTGTTGGGAACTGGCAAGATATCACTGTAATTGATGTGAGAGAACAGAAGGTCTTGATTTTCAGCGACTTTTAATGAGTTGCGCAAGTCTCTCGCAAGAATTGGTGACATTACCTTGTCGCAGTTGGTGACTACTATTATATCAGCACGATTGGAGTTGGATATGTGCTCTCTAAGCATTCCGGCAGGAAGAAGAAAATCATTGTTATACGGATGATAATAGTTTGTCATCAGTATATTGAGTGCGGGTTTCACTCTTCTGTGCTGGTAGGAGTCATCGAGTATAATCAACTGAGTGTCAGGAAAATGTTTCAATATATTGTTAATGCCGTGAACCCTGTTTTCATGAACTGTGACATGAACATTAGGGTACTTGCACACATATTGCAGAGGTTCATCACCTATTTCCTTATAGGTGTCAGTGGCTTTACAGACTCTGAATCCCTTGGTCTTGCGACCATATCCTCTGCTTAAAATTGCAGTTTTGTATTTGTCGGAAAAGTGTTCCACCAAATATTCGACCATGGGAGTTTTCCCTGTGCCGCCCACAGACAGATTGCCGACACCGATTACAACAACATTGTCAAAACTTTTTTCTTTGCAAATTCCCACTTTATAGGCGAAATTCCTAATGCGGATTCCTGCCCCATAGAGCAAAGATAAAGGAAACAGATATAATTTTGTGTCAGCCATGACTGCTAATTTGTTGCAAAGTTAAACTTATTATTTTAATTTTCAATATTTTGCTTGAAATTATTTATTAAGGAGATAAATGTTGATTGCAAAAGCGTGTATTTTCGGAAAAAAAAATTACTTTTGCAGAATTTAGAACACATGTATTATGGCAAAGAGTAAAAAATCTGAGGATCAAATAGAAAACACTGCTGAGACTGGGGTTCAGGAGGAGACCCCTAAAAAGAGAACAGTAAAGAAGACTGCAAAAACCAAAGAAATTGAACCTGATGAAACCCCAGTAGCTGAAGAAGCTATTGAGGCAAAGAAAAAAAGCACATCTTCAAGGACTAAAGCTGCTACATCGAAGACCACTTCGAAGGTGAAGGATGCTGAAACTGAACAGGCTCCTGAAAAACCTGTCAAGAGGACAAGAAGCAAAAAGGCAGACAAAGCCGAGGAAGAATCCAATGAAAGTCAGGTTATTATGGGTGAAGCAGTTGTCATCGACAACTCAGGCCATTCCCATTCAGTCGTTACTGAAAGTGATGTGTCAATAGAGAAGAAACTTGAATCTCTTTTCAAGCTCCAGGTTATAGATTCCAAGATAGATGATATTAGAATCGTAAGAGGTGAACTTCCTCTCGAAGTGCAGGATTTGGAGGATGAGATAGCAGGACTTGAAACACGTGTTTCAAATTATAAGGCTGAAATCAAAACCGACCAG